>NZ_JBQSXW010000003.1:0-241032 GCF_052378625.1 Brachybacterium sp. AOP25-B2-12
ACTTAAACGCTGACCGCGACTGTAAAGAGGTGGGAGCCACTCCTCTCAGCATTGCCACGGGTTGCCGCAGCCCGTCCGATCCGGGTGCCGACCACCCGCAGGACCCGCCACGCCGGCGCCCGTCGGTGCGGGCCGTCACCCTGGTGCCCACAGCCACCTGGCATCGCCGGACCGCGCGCCCTACGCTGGTGGGACCCCCGCTCACGCCGGGGCCCCACCAGCACATCTGGAGACTCGATGAAGACCTCCGTCCAGCTCTACAGCGTCCGTGAGGCGCTCGCGGCAGACCCCCTCCGCACGTTCGAGACCCTCAAGGACGCCGGCTTCGCCCGCGTCGAGCCCTTCGGCCTCGTCGAGCACGCGCAGATCCTGCGCGACGGCCTCGCCGCCACCGGCCTGACGGCTCCCACCACCCATGCCTCGCTCCTGGCCGCCGAGGACCCCTCCGCGGCCTTCGGCCTCGCCGCCGAGCTCGGGATCGGCACCGTCATCGACCCGTACTGGGAGCCGACGGACTTCGAGACCGCCGAGGGCGTCCGCGGCGTCGCGGACAGGCTCAACGCCCTGGTCCCCGTGGCACGGCAGCACGGGGTCGGCGTCGGCTACCACAACCACGCCTTCGAGCTGCGGAACCGGATCGACGGGCGCCCCGCGCTCGTCATCCTGGCCGAGCTCCTGGATCCCGCGGTGGCGCTCGAAGTCGACACCTACTGGGCCGCCGTCGGCGGCGTCGACCCGGCCGCCCTGCTCACGGAGCTCGGGGAGCGCGTGCGCTTCGCCCACCTCAAGGACGGACCGATCTCCGAGGACCCCTCGGCGCAGCTGCCCCTGGGGCAGGGGCGGATCGACGTCCCGGCGATCCTCGCGGCCGCACCGTGGCTCGAGCTCGGCGTCATCGAGTTCGACGACTACGCGGGCGACACCCTCGAGGGCGTCGAGCAGTCGCTGCGACACCTCGAGCACCTCCTCGGAGCGACCGAGGAGGAGGGGCGATGACCGCCCAGGACCTCCGCGCCACGGCCACGGGCGACGGGCCTGCGGGCTCGGGCCCCGTCGGCATCGGGATCATCGGCGCCGGGACCATCTCGGCGCAGTACCTCCAGCAGCTGACCTCGTTCCCGGACGTGGACGTCCTCGCGATCGGCGACCTCGTGCCGGAGGCCGCCGCCTCCCGCGCCGAGGAGTTCGGCGTCCCGCACTTCGGGACGGTCGAGGAGCTGCTGGCCCGCGAGGACATCGAGATCGTCGTGAACCTGACGATCCCCGCCGCACACTTCGACGTCTCCCGGCAGATCCTCGCCGCGGGCAAGCACGTGTGGACCGAGAAGCCGCTGACGACGGATCGCGAGAGCGCCGCCGAGCTGCTGCGGATCGCCGACGAGGCAGGGCTGCGGATCGGCTCCGCCCCCGACACGGTGCTCGGCGCCGGCATCCAGACCGGACTGCGCGCGGTGCGCGACGGGGAGATCGGGACCCCCAAGTCCGGGCTCACGATCTTCCAGGTCCCTGGGCCCGAGGCCTGGCATCCCAATCCCGCCTTCCTGTTCCAGACCGGCGCGGGCCCCCTGTACGACCTCGGGCCGTACTACCTGACGACGCTGGTCCTGGCCTTCGGCCCGGTCGCCTCCGTGAGCGCGGTCGCCTCGACCGCGCGGACGACGCGCACCATCGGCTCCGGTCCGCGCGCGGGCGAGGACTTCGACGTCACCGTCCCCACGCAGGTCTCTGCGCTGCTGTCCTTCGACTCCGGCGCCAACGCCACGGTGCTGCTGTCCTTCGACTCCGCGCACGTCCACCAGGGGGTGGCCGAGCTCTACGGCACCGAGGGCACCGTCGCGCTGCCGGACCCCAACGTGTTCGACGGACCGACCCGGCACATCACCTACCGCGGCGAGGAATGGACGGAGAAACCCGCCGAGGGCTCCGTCGCCGGTCGCGGCCTGGGCACCCTCGACCTCGCACGCTCGATCCGCACCGGGGCCCCCCACCGCCTGCAAGGCGACCTCGCCGCGCACGTCCTGGACATCATGGTCTCCATCGACGAGGCCGCCGAGGACGGCGAGATCGTGCAGGTGGCCTCCACCTGCGCGATCCCGGATCCCCTGCCCGCGGACTTCGACCCCACCGCTCGCACGCTCTGACCACGCCGCGCCGCCGCCCGGTCGCGGCGACGCACTCCCCCACGCCCCCAGGAGGCACGATGACCACGTACGACCCCGACCGCCCCCTCGGCGTCGCCCTGATCGGCTACGAGTTCATGGGCCGCGCCCACTCGCAGGCCTGGCGCACCGTGACACCCGCCTTCGACGGCCCGGCCATCGCCCGTCGCGTCCTCGTGGGCCGCGACGCCCGGAAGGTCCAGGACGCCGCACGGCGCCTGGATTGGGAGGAGTACGCGACGGACTGGCACGAGGTCATCACCCGGGACGACGTCGACATCGTCGACATCTGCACCCCCGGGTTCCTCCATGCCGAGATCGCGATCGCCGCCCTCGACGCCGGCAAGCACGTCCTGTGCGAGAAGCCGCTGGCCAACGACACCGCCCAGGCCGAGCAGATGGTCGAGGCCGCCCGCCGCGCCGAGGACCGCGGGCAGATCGCGGCGCTCGGGTTCAACTACCGGCGCGTGCCGGCCCTCGCGCTGGCCCGAGGGCTCGTCGAGGACGGCCGCCTGGGCACCGTGTACCAGGCCCGTGCCGACTACCTCCAGGACTGGCTCGCCGATCCGGATTCGCCGATGAGCTGGCGCCTGCGCGCCGAGACCGCCGGCACCGGGGCGCTCGGGGACATCGGCTCCCACGCCATCGACCAGATCCAGTTCCTCACCGGGCAGCGCACCACCGCCGTGCGCGGACGCCTGGCGACCATCGTCCCCGAACGTCCCGGCGACGACGGCCGCGAGGCCGTCACGGTCGACGACGCCGCCTGGGCCACCCTCGAGCTCGACGGCGGGGCACTGGCCTCCGTGGAGGCCAGCCGCATGGCCACCGGCGCCAAGAACGAGCTCTCGATCGCGCTGTACGGCAGCAAGGGCGCGCTGCGCTTCGACCTCGAGAGTCCCAACGAGCTGTGGTTCCTCGACGCGACGGTGCCGGTGTCCGAGCAGGGCTTCTCCCGGATCCTCGTCACCGAGCCCGAGCACCCCTACCTGCAGGCCTGGTGGCCGCAGGGCCACGTGATCGGGTGGGAGCACACGTTCTCCCACCAGATCCACGACCTGCTGTCCGCGATCAGCGGCGCCGGTCCCGCCTTCCGCCCCGACTTCGCCGAGGGCCTCGCGCTGCAGCGGGTCCTCGACGCCGTCGTCGCCTCGGACGCCGCCGACGGCGTCACCGTCCATCTCGATCGCTGAGGAGCATCCATGTCACATCCGCACACCCTGTTCACCGGCCAGTGGGCCGACCTCACCCTCGACGAGGTCGCGGAGCTCGCGGCCGGCTGGGGCTATGACGGCCTCGAGATCGCCGTCTCCGGCGAGCACCTCGACGCCGCCCGCTGGGACGAGCCCGGGTACGTCGAGGAGCGACTGGGCATCCTCGCCAAGCACGGGCTGCAGGTCCACGCGATCTCCAACCATCTCAAGGGCCAGGCGATCTGCGATGACCCGATCGACTTCCGCCACCGCGACATCGTGGGCTCGGCGGTCTGGGGCGACGGCGATCCCGAGGGCGTGCGCCGCCGTGCCGCCGAGGACATGAAGAACACCGCGCGCCTGGCGCAGGCGATGGGCGTCACGACCGTCGTCGGCTTCACAGGCTCGAAGATCTGGAAGTACGTGGCGATGTTCCCGCCGGTCTCCCAGGAGGTCATCGACGACGGCTATCAGGACTTCGCGGACCGCTGGAACCCGATCCTCGACGTCTTCGACGAGTGCAGGGTGCGCTTCGCCCATGAGGTCCATCCCTCGGAGATCGCGTACGACTACTGGACGACGCGCCGCGCCCTGGACGCCCTCGACAACCGCCCGGCGTTCGGCCTGAACTGGGACCCCTCGCACTTCATGTGGCAGGAGATCGACCCGGTCTCGTTCATCACCGATTTCGCGGACCGCATCTACCACGTGGACTGCAAGGACATCCGGGTCCGCACGACCGGGCGCAACACGCGTCTGGGCTCGCACCTGGCCTGGGGCGACCCGCGTCGCGGCTGGGACTTCGTGTCCTTCGGCCGCGGGGACGTCCCGTGGGACGCCTCGTTCCGCGCGCTGCGGTCCATCGGCTACGACGGCCCCATCTCGATCGAGTGGGAGGACGCCGGCATGGACCGCCTGCACGGCGCCAAGGAGGCGCTGGAGAACCTGCGGGCGCTGGACTACCCGGTCTCGGAGACCTCCTTCGACGCGGCGTTCAGCAACCAGAGCTGAATCCCGCGGGTCCCGATCCGAGCGCGCACCGGCTGCCGGTGCGCGTTCAGTCCTCGATCCGCAGCCCGACGTGCCGGGCGAGGTCCTCGGCCCACCGGGTCACCAGCGCGGGATCCACGATCACTCCGCGCGCGCCCTCCCAGCCGTCGATCCGTTCGATCCGGGCGCCGCGCAGGTCCAGGTCCGCGCACCGCGCCTCGTGGAGATGGAGGGTCCCGATACGACCGCCGCGGACGGCCACGCGGGTCACCCGCGCGGCCCCCAGGTCGAGGTCCTCGATGTCGGCGTCCTCGAGGAGGCAGTCCTCGAGGACGGCACCCCGAAGGTTGAGATATCCCCACCGGCCCCCGTCGACACGGACGGACTGCCAGCTCGCGTCGGGCAGCTCCGCGGCCCCGATCCGCAGGCGCACCAGCTCGCAGTGCTCGAGCCGCACGTGGGGACCCTCCCAGGCCGCCGCGTAGGCGTCGGAGATCCGCACCTCGGCGAGCTCGGCGTGGGCGAGGTCGGGCAGGTGGGCACCGCCGGACGCGTCGATGCGTGCGATCCGGTCGAACGCGTCCCGGGGAGCGCGGTCGAGCTCATCGGCGACGACGCGCGGATCCTCGGGACCGAGGTCCGGGGCCTGGAGGCGGGGTGCGGCGACTCCGGTTCGACGGCCGGCACCGCGGCCGCCGGGTGTCGTGCGTGGGGTCATCTCTCTCCTCGTCAGGACCGGGGCCTCGACCGTGCGGTCGGCGGCGCGGCGGGCCGCGGAGGTTTCGTCCAGCCGCGGGCGTCCGCCGATCCTAGGATGGGAGACATGGCCGACATCCGAGCACAGTCCCTCGTCACCACCGAGCGGGCGTCCCTGTCCGACGACCTCGTGTCGTTCGGCCCCGATGCCCCCACGATCCTCCCGGGATGGGGCGCCCAGGAGCTGCTCGAGCACCTGATCGTGCGCGAGCAGCGGCCCGATCTGGCCCTCGGGGTCCTCGTGCCGGTGCCGGCGATCTCCCAGTGGGCCGAGTCCGAGCGGGCGAAGCTGCGCGACCTCGACTGGGCCGAGCAGGTCGCGAAGTTCCGTTCCGGCCCCCAGCGCTTCTCCCCCGTCCGCGGGCTGAACCGCCTCATGAACACCGGGGAGTACTTCGTCCACCACGAGGACCTGCTGCGGGCCCGCCCCGGCTGGGCCCCGCGCGACCTCGGTGAGCCCGCCGAGCGTGAGCTCTGGGGCATCGTCCGACACATGGCACGGGCACTCGTGCACGCCGACGTGGACCTCACCCTCGTCTCCCCTCTGGGCGGCGTCCGGATCCCCGCCAAGCACCCCGTGGGCAGCATCCGCGTGACCGGGAAGCCGTCGGAGCTGCTGCTGTGGGCCTTCGGCCGTGACCGGGTGGCGCGCGTCGACGTGCAGGGCGAGCCCGCGGCGATCGAGGCGCTCAACCGCGGGACGCGCGGCGTCTGAGCCGGAACAGCCGGGGGTGGTGCCCCTTCTGGAAGAAGCGGTGCTCGTCCATCAGCGACCATCCGCACTCCGGATCCTCGAGCACCGTGTGCATGCGCCGGATCTCGTGGGTGAGGACGCCCATGCGCGCCCCGGGTGCCGCGAGCTCGGCGGCACGGCGCAGCAGCGCCCCGTGCAGGGCGAGGTTCTCGGCGTGCTCCCCGTGCAGCTCACCCCAGGGCGGGTTGGACAGGATCCGGGTGAAGACGGGATCCAGCGGTGTGGTCAGCACGTCCCCGACGACCCACTCGACGCGTCCCTTGTGCCGTGCCGCCCGCTGGTGCGCGCGGGCGGCGTCGATCGCGACCTCCGACAGGTCCACGCCGACGGCGCGGGCCGGTGCCGTGACCGCGAGCTGCTCGACGAGGAAGGTGCCCGAGCCGCACGTCATGTCCAGCACCTCGTCGTCGGCTCCGATGTCCAGCAGGTCCAGGATGCTCGCGGCGATGGTCGCGTTGACGGCGCCGGGGTAGTCCACGACGCGCCAGGCCCGTGCCGAGAGCGGTCGCGGCGTCGTGCGCAGCAGCACTTCCCAGGAGGCCTCCCGGGCGATCCCCGGATCGGCGCGCCGGATCCGCACCAGCAGGTTGCCGTCCTCGGTGGCAGGGAGTCCGCTGCGTTCGGAGAGCTCCTCGGCGATCCGACGCATCACGGGTGTCCCGGCGCCGGCGGCGGCGATCCGGATGCCCGTGAACGGCGTGGTGCGCGGCGTCGCGCGGCGGATGCCCCGGATCCGTGCCGTCAGGTCCTGCATCACCGAGGTCTCCAGGATCCCGGTGGGGCGCCGCGTCGGCGCGATCACGCTCTCGTACGCCGAGACCACGCAGCGCAGAGCTCTGACGGCGGTGAGATCCCGCGTGCACAGGCGCAGCTCCGTCGACGAGATGATGTCGACGGGGCCCAGCCGCTCTGCCTCCCGGCGCGCGGCTTCGCCGCAGCCCTCGAGCACCTCGAGCACGATGTCGACGGCGGGTCCCTCCGCCGTGTCGACCGCGCTGTGCGCCGACCATGCGGCGCTCCTGGCACCGCCGGCCGCGCCCGGGTCCGTGTCTCGGCGCGCCATGGTTCTCCTCCGTCGTCCGTGCCCGTGCCGAGCTCCGGCCGGGCGATCCCCGAGCGTACCGGGCGCTCTCGCGGCTCGATCCGCCGCATGCGGGGCGACACGCGACACGCAGGGGGCGATTCGGGGCGGTCCGGGAGGTCGGATCGGTAGACTGCCAGGGTGTTCACCGTGAGTATCTGTTCCCTGAAGGGCGGCGTCGGCAAGACGTCCGTCACCCTCGGTCTCGCCTCGGCGGCCCTGCACCAGGGAGTGAATGCTCTGGTGATCGATCTGGACCCGCAGGGCGATGCGACCCTCGGCCTCCTGGGTGAGCCCGGCAGCTCCCCGGACGTCGCCGAGATCCTGTCCTCCCCCCGCACCGAGACGGTCGATCGGGCGATCCGCCCCGTCCCGTGGTCCGAGGGCGCGTCCTCGCACCTCGATCTCATCGCGGGCACGCACCGCTCGGGGCTCGTCGACTTCCCCGCGCCCACGCCCAAGGACGTGCGCAAGCTCCGGGAGGCCCTCGACAAGCGCACCCACCACTACGACATCGTCCTCATCGACTGCCCGCCGTCGCTGAACGGTCTGACCCAGATGGCGCTCGCCGCCTCGGACCGGGCGCTCGTCGTGTGCGAGCCGGGTTTCTTCGCCGTCACCGCGGCGGACCGCGCTCTCAAGCTCGCCGCCGAGATGCGCGAGGACGACCTCGCGCCGCGCCTGCAGCCGCTGGGACTCGTGGTCAACCGCTACCGGCCCCGCTCGGTCGAGCACCAGTACCGCCTGGCGGAGCTGCGTGATCTCTTCGGTCCTCTGGTCCTCGAGCCCGTGATCGAGGAGCGGGTGGGCCTCCAGCAGGCACAGGGCGGTGCGATCCCCCTGCACAGCTACGAAGGTGCCAGCGGCAAGCGGCTCACGGAGGACTTCGACGCCCTCCTGAAGACCGTGATGGACTCGCGGCAGAACAGCTGATCTGCGGGGGCCCCTCCCCCGGACGTGACGAAGGCCCTGCACCGTGCGGTGCAGGGCCTTCGTCGTGCGGTCCCTCGTGCGCCGGCGGCAGATTCCCCGGCCCGGGACGGCGCCGCGCGGCTCAGCCGGCGTGACGGGTGCGGCGGCGTGCGGCGAGCTCGTCCTGGAGGGCCAGCTCGGCGTCGTCGGCGGGATCCACGCTCGGGAGCGTCAGCAGGTCGTTCTCGACCTCGCGCCAGACGCGGCCGACAGCGATGCCGAACACGCCCTGGCCGCCCTGGACGAGGTCGAACATGTCCTCGGCGGAGGTGCACTCGTAGACGGAGGCGCCGTCGCTCATGAGGGTGATCTGGGCCAGGTCCTCGACGCCGCGCTCGCGCATCGCGGCGATCGCGACGCGGATCTGCTGGAGGGACACGCCAGTGTCCAGGAGGCGCTTGACCACCTTGAGGACCAGGATGTCGCGGAAGCCGTAGAGGCGCTGACTGCCCGAGCCGGAGGCGGCACGGACGCCGGGCTCGACGAGGCCCGTGCGGGCCCAGTAGTCGAGCTGGCGGTAGGTGATGCCGGCGGCCTTGCACGCGGCGGGGCCGCGATAGCCGACCTCACCGGGCGTGTCGACGAGCTCGTCGAACAGGACGCCCTGGGCGGGCTCGGCGGGGACGACGGTCTGTGCGGACCGGTCCGCGGGTCGGTCGATGTTCACGACTACCTCCAGGTGGACAGCTCGCACCGGGGAAGAGCGCGAGCACGGCCCCACACTAGTCCGATCCGGGGATGCAGGCACCGCGACGCGCCGTGTCCGCACGGACGTCGGGCGGGGTCAGAGATCGCGCAGAGCGCCGCGCAGCAACGCGGAGTGCAGCGAGATCATCGATTCGCCGAGGTCACGGGCCAGGTTCTCGGCCTCGCCGCGGGCTGCCGGGTCCGAGGGCCGGCTGTGGGGCCGTGCCACCGATCCGATCATGTGGGCCTGCCGCTGCGCCGAGGTGCGCAGCATGACGAGGTGCCGGGGGTGCAGTCCCTCATCGGCCAGCGCCGCGGCGGCACGCACGATCTCCAGCTCGGTGGCCCCGAACCGGGTGGCGCCCTCGGGGAGCATGCCGAACTGCTCGAGCTCGGTGAGGAAGGCGTCCTCGACCTGCGCCTCCCGGCGCAGCGCCGCACGATCCAACCGCACCGACCGCATCTGGGAGGTCGGGCCGGGCCGCGAGGCGATCGAGGTGACCGAGGCGTCGCCCTCGGCGACGCCATGCTCCTGCAGGTGCTCCTTGATGACCTTGAGCGGCCAGAAGCGATCCCGTTGCGCCCGCAGCACGAAGACGAGTCGCTCGACGTCCGTGCGGGAGTACTTGCGGTAGCCGCTCGCGGTGCGCTCGGGGGTGATCAGCTCCTCGGCCTCGAGGTAGTGCAGCTTGGAGTGCGAGAGGTCGGGGAACTCCTCCCGGAGCTGGGTGAGGACCTGACCGATGGACAGTCGCGCTCCCGGAGCCGGCTTGCGGGATGCTGACGCCGGCACGGGGTCACGACCTCCCGGGCTGCAGGTGGTACGTGAGGCGATACTTGCCGATCTGGACCTCCTGGCCGGACTGCAGGTGCGCCTCGTCGACGCGCTCCTTGCCGACGTAGGTGCCGTTGAGCGAGCCGAGGTCACGGATCAGGAAGCCCTCTCCGTCACGGATGAAGGCAGCGTGCTTGCGGGACACCGTCACGTCGTCGAGGAAGATCTCGCTCTTGGGGTGGCGGCCCGCGACGGTCTTCTCGCCGTCCAGCAGGAAGCGGGCACCGAGGTTGGGGCCCTTGCGGACGATCAGGAGGGCGGAGCCGTCGGGCAGCGCCTCGATGGCCGAGCGGTCCAGCGCCGTGAGGCCGTGCTCGGGCTCGTCGATGTTGTCGGGGATGGAGATCGCGCTGAGCGTCGACGTCTGGTCGTAGCGTTCCGGGCGCGCGTCCTCGCCCTGGATCGGATCGGTGTTCTCGGTCACCGTGTCACCCCTTCATCCTCCGAGCCGTCCGGTCACGGCGCAGCGACCCCTGCCGCCGGCTCTCGCCACCATCTTCGCACGTCATCGCGGGGAACGTCCTTCCCCGTGGCCGCGAACCGCAGGATTTGACGAGGATTTGACCAGCGCGGGCTCGCGCGGTATCAGACCTTCGGCACATCCGGGACATCGTGGACGAGTCGGGAGAAGTCGGTGAACGGGGACGTCGGGGGTTCCGGTGCCCTCGCGAGGACCCAGTAGCGCGAGACGGAGACCTCGAGCGGGCCGTGCTCCATGCGCGCCGCGAGCGACTCGATGGCCTCCCGATGGCGGTCCACGTCCAGGTCCGCCGGCGCCAGCCACGGCGCCCGACGCAGATAGCGCAGGAGGTCGGCCATGTTGGTGAACACCGCACGTCCGCGATGGGCGTCGGAGCGCTCCACGCGCAGCCCGGCGTGGGTCAGCTCCCGCTCGACGAGCTCGAGGGAGAGGTCGGGACGCGGCTCGGGGACACCGAAGGCCGTCCGGATCTCGTGCATGTCGTCGCCCCCGGACTGCTGGGTCGCGAAGGTCCCACCGGGGCCCAGCACGCGGCGCACGTCCTCGGCGTCGAAGTCGGCATGGCGCGCCAGCACGAGGTCGAAGCGTTCCGGCGCGAAGGGGAGCGAGGTGCCCGGAGTGGTGGTGTCCACCTCGATCACCTCGACGCCCAGCGGGGTCAGCCGCGCGCGAGCCGCCGCGGCGGAGCGGGCGTCGGCCTCGGTGACGACGGTGTCCTCGGGCAGCACGTCGGCGTAGGCCTCGAGGTACTCCCCTCCCCCGGCGCCGAGGACCAGCAGGCGATGGGACACCTGCGCGAGGTTGCGGGCCACGGTGTCGAAGCGCCAGGGCGTCTCCTCCTCGCCGTAGCCGGTGAGGTCCAGGAGGTCCTGGGCGACGGGGTCCTCGGCCAGGGCGGCACGCCAGGCGTCGAGGGTGGCAGGGTCCGTGGTCATCGCAGCAGGCTCCTCGTCGTCGGCGGGCCGGGCGCGCGGTGGCGCACCGGCATCCTCCAGCGTACCGATCGCGTGGTCCTGTCGAGCTGCTGGGCCGTGCCGCAGGTCACGCCCGTCTCGATTCGCGCCGCAGGGCAGGAGCGGGGTAGCATTCTGGACGGTCCGATGCTCCGCGGAGGACCGGATGGCCAGCACAACGGGATGTGGCGCAGCTTGGTAGCGCACTTGACTGGGGGTCAAGGGGTCGCAGGTTCAAATCCTGTCATCCCGACGGATGAGCCCCGGTGAGATCGCAGGATCTCACCGGGGCTCCGTCGTGTGCGGACTCTGGTGACCACGAGCCAGGCCGGTCGTAGCACGACGGACGCATCGTTGCGCCGAATCCGTGCCGGAGTGATCGTCGACGCGGCCGTGAACGCCGTGTGCACGACGACAGGGGTCGCAGATGCCTCTGCCACGGCCGATGCGCGTGTCGCGCGAGCCGGTGACGACCGCCCTGCGGGCCAGGGACCCGTGCCGGCGTGGATCGGCACTGCCGAAATGTCAGCCCTCGTCCAACCCCACCAGCGCCGCGGAACGGCTCCACAGCTCGGCGGCCAGCCGCGGATCGTCCGCCTGCCGGTTGGCGCGTGCCAGCTGCCGCGAGGCGAAGTACCCGCCCGAGGGGTAGGCCGGGCTCGGGCAGTGCTCGGCGAGCTGGACCAGGGTGTCGGCGCCCGTCTCCGTGGTGCCCATGAACCGGGACGTGAGGGGGTTCTGATACAGGAGCCCCAGGGCTGATCCCTTGCCGCCCGCGAAGCTGCTGGCGATCACCCCGGGGTGGAAGGCGGCGCTCGCGAGCCCCTGATCGCCGTAGCGCCGGTCGAGCTCGCGCGTGAAGAGGATCTGCGCCAGCTTGGCGTTGCCGTAGGCGCGCCGCGGCCGGTAGCTCTTCGTGGCCTCGAGGTCCTCGATGTCGAGGTGGCCGAACATCGTGTTGGCGACCGAGGAGGTGTTCACGACGGTCGCACGGCTCTCGAGGAGCCGGTCCAGCAGCAAGCGGGTCAGCAGGTACGGGGCGAGGTAGTTGAGCTGGAAGGTCAGCTCGTGGCCGTCACCGGTGACCTCGCGCTCGCGACCACGGATCCCGCCGGCGTTGTTGGCCAGCACGTCGATGTGCGGGACGTCGGCCAGGAGGCGTTCGGCGAGCTCGCGCACGGAGTCGAGGTGGGAGAAGTCCACGAGGTAGGAGGGGGCTTCGACCTCCTCCGCGACCTTCGCGGTGCGCTCGGCGGACCTGCCGATCACGATCACCCGGTGGCCCTCCCGGTGCAGGCGTCGTGCCGCGGCCGCCCCGATCCCGTCGCTGGCTCCGGTGATGACGATGGTCCTGGATGCGTCCATGGTGGGTTCCCGCCTGTCGAGATGTCGTGATCCGTCGAGGGCCAGACTAGGCACGTCCCCTCGACGGTGCGCTCAGCAACGGCGGCCGGTCGCGACCGGCACGCCGGGACGGCTCAAGCCCCGACGACCGCCCCGGCGCCGACCAGCCCGCCGCGGGGCTCGAACTCCGAGGGCGCCCTCCGGATCCGGGACAGGGCGCTGGCGACCGCCCCTCGCGCGACGACGTCCGCCCCCAGGGTGCTCAGCACCAGCTCGGGCACCGGATGGGGCATGTCCTGCAGCAGCACGCCCGCCCGGTCGAGGATCGGTCCCGACCAGTCCGCGGCCTGACCCGCGACGACCACCCGGTCGACGTCCACGAGGCTCGCGAGCACCAGCGCCAGGCGCGACAGACGATCGGCCATCCGCTCGACCACGAGCGCGGCCAGCGGATCCCCCGCGGCCGCAGCGGCCATGAGCACGGGACCGTTCAGCTCCGGGTCCGATCGCCCGGACAGCACCGAGGGCGCCTCGACCTCGTGGGCGAACGCGCGGGTCCACAGGCGGGCGAGCGAGGGGAACCCCTCCGCCTCGCCCTCGCCCTCGGCGCGCGGCACCCCGCCCAGCATCTGCCAGAACCGCATCTCGCCGGCGCCGCCGCGCGCGCCGCGCAGCAGACGTCCGTCCACGACCACCCCGGCACCGATCCGCTCCCCCATCAGCACCGTGACGCTGTCGGTGTCGTCGAGGAGCGAGTCCTCGGCCATCGCGGCGAGGTTCGCATCGTTCTCCAGCAGCACCGTGCCCCCGAGGGGCTCGTCGAAGCCCGGATTCATGATCGGCCAGTAGTCGCCGGAGGTGAGCGTGCGCCCCTGGCCGTCCACCGGGGCCGGGACCCCCACCACCGACAGCAGCACGTCTCCGGCCTCGCGGCCGGCGGCGGCCAGCGCCGCGTCCCGCACCTCGCGCGCGGCCTGCTGGCGCTCGGGTCCGGTTGCCCGGATCGAGGCGACCGGGCGTGTGGCGGCGCCGAGCTCGACCCCGCGCAGGTCCGAGACGATCACGGTGAAGTGGTGCTCGGCGGCATCGAGCCCCAGCACCACCCCTGCGGAGGCCCGCAGGGCGTAGCGCCGAGCCGGTCTGCCACCGCGCGAGCTCCTGCCCGACGGCACCTCGGCGGCCTCCTCGAGCCACCCCGCCTCCACCAGGTCCGCGCACACGCCCAGGACTGTCGCGCGGGTCAGGCCGGTCCGCCGCATGGCGTCGGCGGCGGTGAACACGCCGCTGTCCAGGGCGAACCGCACGAGCGCATCGGAGTTGATGCGGCGCAGGAGCTGAGGGGATCGCGCCGTGTCCGAAGTCATGGCTTGACGATAGCGGTTCCCTGCCGCACAATCGGATACACCCTAAATATAGGTTCCATATCAACAGGGGATCCTCCCCCGCGAACCCGTAGGAGACAACGATGTCCCCGTCCACCTCAGGACCGCTGACGCCCACGCGGCGTCATGTGCTCGCCGGCGCCGGAGCCGCCCTCGCGGCCCTCACGGCAGCCGGTTGCGGCGCCTCCGGCCGACCGACGGTCACCTTCTACCAGTCCAAGCCCGAGGCGATCTCGTACTTCAAGGACCTCACCGAGAAGTTCACCGCCTCCCAGGACCGATTCCGGATCCTGCACGACACGGCCACGAACCTCTCGGCGAGCTTCGTGCGCGACAACCCCCCGGACCTCGGCTGCCTCAACTACAACCTCGAGATGGGTCGGTACATGGAGCGCGGCGCGCTCTCGGACCTGGCCGATATGCCCGAGGCGTCGACGATCCGCGAGGACGTCCTCGATCTCGGCAAGGCCTACGCCTCCTACGCCGGACGCACCAGCGTGATCCCCTATTCGGTGACGGCCGCCTCGGTGATCTACAACCGGCAGATCTTCGCGGACAACGGCGTGGAGGTGCCCACGACGTGGGACGAGTTCCTCACCGTGTGCAACACCTTCCGCGACGCCGGCATCACCCCGATCTACTCGACCTACCGCGATCCCTGGACGATCGCGCAGGGCGTGTTCGACTACACCGTCGGCGGCATGATCGACGTCCAGGCCTTCTTCGCGAAGATGAACGAGCTGGGTGCTGACGTCGGGCCCGATTCCGAGGTCTCCTTCGCCAAGACCCTGCGCGAGCCCGTCCAGCGCATGCTCGAGATCACCGCCTTCTCCAACGCCGACGCCGAGTCCCGCGGATACGCCGACGGCAACACCGCGATGGCCCAGGGCAAGGCCGCGATGTACTTCCAGGGCACCTGGGCGCTCGCCGAGATCGAGAAGGCCGAGACCGGCGTGGACCTCGGGACCTTCCCGCTGCCCGTCACCGACGACCCCGCCGACCTCAAGGTCCGCGTGAACATCGACCTGTCGCTGTGGGTGCCCGAGAAGGCCACCCACCCCGACGGCGCCCGGGAGTTCATCTCCTACCTCATGCAGCCCGAGATCCAGGACGCGTACAACGCCGCGTTCCTGGCCTTCGGCACCACCAAGGACGCCCCGCCCGTGACGGACTCGCGGATCGTCGAGATGCAGGGCTACTACGACCGCGGCCAGTACTCCATGGGCGCCTCGCAGTTCATCCCCTTCACGATCCCCTCGCACAACTACATCCAGTCGATCGTCACCGGCAGCGACGCCGAGGCCACCCTGCGGCGGCTCGACTCCGACTGGGCCCGTCTGGCCTACCGCGCCTGATCTCGACACCTCACACCGAAGGACACACCATGTCTGCACCCAGCTCGGCCGCACCGGCCCGGGGTCGGCGGCGCGCTCCCGTGACGCCGAGGTCACGGCGCCGCGTCGACCCCGTCTTCTACCTCTTCCTGCTGCCCTCGCTCGCGCTCTTCACGGTCGCGATCACGGTCCCGGCCGTCATCGGCTTCGCCTACAGCTTCACCAACTCGATCGGCTTCGGCGACTTCGAGTGGATCGGCGTGCGCAACTACATCGCGCTGTTCCGAGACGAGGGCATCCTCTCCGCCTACGCATTCACCCTGGGCTTCGCCCTCGTGACGGTGATCGTCGTCAACGCGATCGCCTACCTGCTCGCGCTCGCGCTGACCTCGAGCATCCGCTTCAAGACGGCCCTGCGCACCATCTACGTGATCCCGATGGTCATCTCGGGCATCATCATCGCCTACGTCTTCCAGTTCCTCTTCTCCAACTCCCTGCCGGCGATCGGGCAGGCCATGGGGATCGAGACGCTGTCCACGAGCATCCTGGCCAACCCCGACCTCGCGTGGCTGTCGGTCGTCTTCGTCACCGCATGGCAGGCGATCCCCGGCACGATGCTCATCTACATCGCCGGCCTGCTCACGATCCCCGGAGAGGTCTACGAGGCCGCGGCCATCGACGGCGCCGGCTCCACGCGGCGCCTGTGGAACATCACGTTGCCGCTGACGGCCGGGTACATCGTCATCAACACGATCCTGGGCTTCAAGGGCTTCCTCAACGCATACGACATCATCGTCGGCCTGACCAACGGTGGCCCCGGGGTCTCGACCCGGTCGATCGCGATGGCGATCTTCAACGGCTTCAGCGGGGGCGACTACGCCTACCAGATGGCCAACGCCGCCATCTTCTTCCTCATCACCGTCGTCATCGCGCTGCTCCAGCTGCGCCTGACCCGCGGAAAGGCCGGGTTCGGATCATGACCATCATCGCCCCCACACCGATCGCAGACGAGACCCGGCGCGCTGACACGGCGCCGCTCAAGGGCCGTGGCGCCCGCGGCCGCTGGCCGCTGACGATCCTCCTGATCATCGGCTCGATCACCATCTTCGTGCCCCTGTACGTCACCATCACGATGGCGCTGAAGACCTCGGCCCAGGCCGTCGACGGCAACGCCTTCTCCCTGCCCGCCCCGTTCACGCTCTCGAGCTTCGCGGAGGCCTGGGCGCTCACGGACTTCCCACGGGCCCTGGCGATCTCCGTGTTCGTCACCGCGATCGCCGTCACCGGCGCGATCCTGCTGTCCTCCGCGGCCGCGTATGCGATCGTGCGCAACTGGGATCGTCGCCTGTTCCGCTGGTCGTTCTTCTACCTGCTCGCGGCGATGTTCATCCCCTTCCCCGTGGTCGCCCTGCCGCAGATCCGTCTGACCGGCATCTTCGGCCTCGACAACCCAGTGGGCGTGGCGATCCTGCACATTGTCTTCGGTCTCGCGTTCAACACGTTGCTGTTCACCGCATTCCTGCGCTCGCTGCCCCTCGAGCTCGAGGAGTCGATGCGGATCGACGGCGCCGGCACCTGGCAGGTCTTCTGGCGCCTGGTGTTCCCGCTGCTGTCCCCCATGGCGGCCACCGTCGGCATCTTCGCGTTCCTGGGATCCTGGAACGACTTCATGATGCCGAGCCTCATCATCTCCGACCCGCAGCTGCAGACCCTGCCGGTGCTCCAGAGCATCTTCCAGACGCAGTTCAGCAACAACTACAACGTCGCCTTCGCGTCGTACCTCATGGCGATGGGCCCGGCGATCCTGGTGTACCTGCTCACCCAGCGCTGGGTCCTGTCCGGGCTCACGCAGGGCGCCATCAAGTGACCGCACGCCCTCAGACCACCGCACGCACCCACGAAACGGAGCACGCATGACCACGACCGCTGTCGACGCCCAGCGCCGTCCCGCCGCCGACCAGGCCGACTGGTGGCGCCAGGCATCCGTCTACCAGATCTACCCGCGCTCGTTCGCCGACGGCAACGGCGACGGCATCGGGGACCTGACCGGGATGATCTCCCGCATCCCCTACCTCGACGCCCTCGGGATCGACGCCGTCTGGCTGAGTCCCTTCTACCCCTCGGCGCTCGCCGACGGCGGCTACGACGTCGACGACTACCGCGCGGTCGATCCCCGGATCGGCACGCTCGAGCAGTTCGACGAGCTCGTCGCCGGCCTGCACGGGGTCGGGATCCGCGTGATCGTCGACATCGTCCCCAACCACACCTCGGACCGTCACGTCTGGTTCCAGGTGGCGCTCGCCTCCGAGCCCGGCTCGGCCGCCCGTGCCCGGTACATCTTCCGTGACGGCCTCGGGGAGGACGGGTCCATCCCGCCCTCGGACTGGACCGCGATGTTCGGCGGCTCCGCCTGGGAGCGCGTCCCGGACGGGCAGTGGTTCCTCCACAGCTTCGCCCCGGAGCAGCCGGACCTGAACTGGGCCAACCCCGAGGTGCGCGAGGACTTCCTGACCACGCTGCGCTTCTGGTCGGATCGCGGGGTCGACGGCTTCCGGGTGGACGTCGCGCACGCGCTGGCCAAGGACCTCCCCGAGCACCTGCCCTCGACGGCGGAGATCGAGGCGCTCCAGGGCGACGGGGAGAACCCGTTGTGGGACCGCGACGAGGTCCACGAGATCTACGTCGGCTGGCGCGGCGTGTTCGAGGAGTACGACCCGCCCCGCACCGCGGTCGCCGAGGCGTGGGTCGAGGCCCATCGCCGGGTCCGCTACGCCTCCTCGGAGGGGCTGGGCCAGGCGTTCAACTTCGACCTGCTCGAGGCGGACTTCGATCCCGCGCAGTTCCGGGCGATCGTCACCGACAACCTGCGCCTGGCCGAGGCCTCGGGCTCCTCGAGCACGTGGGTGCTCTCCAACCACGATGTGGTGCGTCATGCCACGCGGTACGGCCTGCCGCCCCGCGGTGAGGACACCAGCCACAAGCAGGGCACCCGCTGGGTGCTCTCGGGAGGCACCGAGCCCGTTCTGCAGGCGGACCTCGGGTTGCGGCGTGCCCGCGCCGCGACCCTCTTCGAGCTGGCGCTGCCCGGCAGCGCCTACCTCTACCAGGGCGAGGAGCTGGGCCTGCACGAGGTCGCCGAGATCTCCGACGCGGACCGTCAGGACCCGACGTTCTTCCGCAGCCCGGGGATCGACAAGGGGCGCGACGGCTGCCGTGTGCCGCTCCCCTGGTCCCGCGAGGGCTCGTCGGCCGGCTTCGGCGAGGGTGGGGCGCACCTGCCCCAGCCGGACTGGTTCGCCGACAGCTCGGTCGAGGCCGAGGAGTCCGATCCGGACTCGACGCTGTCGCTGTACCGTCGCGCACTCGCCCTGCGCCACGCGCTGCAGTCCGGCGAGCACCTCGAGTTCGACGAGCGTCTGAGCGGCGGGGACGTGCTCGTCTTCACGCGCCCCGGCGGGTGGACGGTCGCCACCAACTTCGGGGACGCTCCCGTCGAGCTGCCCGAGGGCGAGGTGCTCCTGACCAGCAGCCCGCTCGACGAGCAGGGACGTCTGCCCGGGGCCACGACGGCCTGGCTGCGTCGCTGACCGCCGGACGCACGACCCAGGACCGCGGGCCGGCACCACCGCTTGTGGTGGTACCGGCCCGCGGCATGTCCGGGCGCCGCCCCCTGTCACGCCGGGGCGCCCTCGGACCGTGCTGCGACGCTCCCGTCGAGCTCGGGGCCGCTCCCTCTCCAGCGCCGCATGACCAGGAACTTCACCACCGTGGACACGATCGTCACGGCGCCGAGCACGACCGTCTGCACCCCGGTGGGGGCCGTCGGCCACACACCGTCCAGGCCGGCGAGTGCGCCCGTGGTCAGCGCCCAGGTCAGGACCAGCACCCCCAGGCCCTGCGCCTGGTGGACCAGGGCTCCCCGACGCGAGCGGACACCGAAGGTCCAGCGCCGGTTCACGGAGGTGTTGACGCCCGTGGCCACCAGCAGGGCCAGCGTGTTGGCGCCCTGCGCGCCGAGGATGCCCAGCAGGTGCAGCAGCGTGAAGCCGCCCAGATGCACCACGGTCGTGAAGGCACCCACGGCCGCGAACCGGATGACCTGTCCCCCGGTCTGGGCGGAGGGCATCGTGCGTCCCATCCGGCCGCGGATCTCCTGGATCGGCAGCTCGTCGTGGCGCAGCTCCCCCCGCAGCCGGAGGACGCCGCGGATGTCGTCGCGGGCCGTGGCCACGACGTCCACCCGGGAGTCCGGGTCGTCGTACCAGTCGACGGGGACCTCGTGGATCCTGAACCCGCAGCGCTCGGCGATCACGAGCAGCTCGGTGTCGAAGAACCAGGCATCGTCCCGGACCAGCGGCAGCAGCTCGCGCGCGACATCGCCCCGGATCGCCTTGAAGCCGCACTGCGCATCGGTGAACGAGGCGCCGAGCGCCACCGAGAGCCCCGCGTTGTAGCACCGCGAGATGACCTCGCGGCGCGTACCGCGCATGACCCGCGAGGAGCGGTGCAGGCGGGTGCCGATCGCGAGGTCGGAATGTCCCGACATGAGCGGCGCCACGAGCGTCCACAGGGCGTCCAGGTCCGTCGACAGGTCCACGTCCATGTACGCCGGGACGAAGGCGTCCGAGGCGCTCCATGCCGCGCGCAGGGCGAGCCCCCGCCCGCGACGGTCCAGACGCAGGACGGACACGGTCGATGTGGTGCGGGCGAGCTCGCCGGCGATCCGGTCGGTCCCGTCGGTGCTGCCGTTGTCGGCGATGGTGATCCGGTACGGGTAGGGGAAGGTGTCCCGCAGGTGCCGGTCCAGCCGCGCGATGCAGGCCGCGAGGCTCCGCGCCTCGTCGAGCACGGGGATCACCACCTCGAGGACGGTCGTGCCGACCCGGTCCTCGAGGAGCCCGAGGGCGGGCGCCGACCCCGATGCCGGTGCCGGTGCCGGACCCATCGGGGCCTCGGCCCCTGCCCGGGAGCCCCTGGCCGGCCGGGGTTCCCCGGCGCGCGAGGGCAGCACCTGCGGGGTGCCGGTCGAGAGGTCGGCGCTCATGACGTGGCTCCGGCCAGCGGCTGGGTGAGGTCGTAGAAGGTCTGGTCGCCCAGGGTGACCGTCGCGTAGTGCTCGCCGGCCCATGCCAGGATCTCCCGGGAGGCGGTCGATCCGCCGTTCTGCTGACCCATCCGGGAGCTCTCGAGCAGGTAGTGGATCCGACCGTCGGCCACGTACTGCTGGAACTGCGCAAGGGTCGGGCTCGGATCCGAGCCGTTGAACCCGCCGATCGCCATCACGGGGTGACCTGTGGCCAGCTGCAGTCCCGCGGCGTTCTGGCTCCCGATGGTCGCAGCGACCCACGTGTAGTCCCCGGCGTCGGCATCCAGGGCCGCGACGACCTCCGCGCTCGGTGTCGAGGCGGACAGGAGGCCCCCCATGCCGCCGCCTCCTCGGGATTGCCCCTCGCCGCCCTGTCCCGGGGAGGTCGAGGGGCCCTGCGCGCCGCCCGTCCCGCCCTGGGGGGCGCCCGCGGACCCTCCGGTGCCCTGGGGGCCGGTGTTCTGCCCACCTGCGCCCTGCCCACCTGTGCCTTGGTTGCCTGTGCCTTGCGGCCCGGCCGCCTGGCCGCCGCCCTGCCCGCCGCCCTGCCCGCCGTTCCGGCCGGGCATCCCGCCTGCGCCGCCCATCCCGCCGGGGCCGCCTCGGCCCGTGCTCGGGCCGGCCGTCACGATCGAGCCGGTGCGGGCGGTCGAGACGGTCGTCACCGCATAGGCGGCCTGGCCCGCGAACGCGGAGATCAGGCCCGCGGCGATCAGCGCCACGAGCATCGGACGCCGCAGACGCGGCAGGATCAGGAACCCGCAGGCCGCGAGGATGCCGGTGACCAGCACCAGCACCCGCAGCCAGAGCCCGTACTCCGTGGTGCGTGACAGCAGCACGTACCCCCAGCCGCCGGTCGCGAGCATCGCGACGGCCAGCACGATCCGCGGGATCGGACGCGACCGTGCGCGCCACAGCTCGGCCACGCCCGTGCCCACCACGGCGGCGATCGCCGGGGCCAGTGCCACGGTGTAGTAGTCGTGGAAGATCCCCGCCATGAAGCTGAAGGTCAGCGCCGTGACGAGCAGCCACCCGCCCCACACCACCAGGCCCGCCCGCGCGAGGTCCGTGCGGGGCCGGCGACCGCGCAGCGCGAGCCCTGCGACCAGCAGGATGAGCGCGGCAGGCAGCAACCAGGAGATCTGGCCGCCGGTGGCCTCGGAGAACATCCGACCCAGCCCGGTCGACCCCCAGGCCTGGCCACCGCCACCTCCTGCTCCCCCGCCGACGGAACCCGTCTCGTCACCGTTGATGCGACCCAGGCCGTTGTAGCCGAAGGTGAGCTCGAGGAAGGAGTCGTCCTGGCTGCCGCCGACGTACGGGCGCAGGCTCGCCGGGATCAGCTCGACGATCGCGACCCACCATCCGCCCATCACGACCAGCGACCCGAGCGCGACGAGGGCCCCGAGCAGTCGCCGTCGCAGCCCGGTCGCCGCGAACAGGACGAAGGCGAGTCCCAGCACGGGGACCACCAGGAAGACCTGCAGGGTCTTGGTGAGGAAGCCCAGTCCGATCAGCGCACCCGTGAGGGCCATCCAGCGGATCGATCCGCGCTCGATCGCCCGCACCGTGGCCCAGGCCCCGAGCGCCATGAGGAGCACCAGCAGCGCGTCGGGGTTGTTGAAGCGGAACATGAGCACCGCCACCGGCGTGAGGGCCATCGCAGCCCCCGCCAGCAGACCGGCCCCGATGCCCGAGGTCCGTCGCACCGTGCGGGTGACCACCAGGACGGTGCCGATCCCCATCAGCACCTGCGGCAGGAGGATCGAGAAGGAGGACAGCCCCAGCAGGCGCACCGACAGCGCCATCACCCACAGCGAGGCGGGGGGCTTGTCCACGGTGATCGAGTTCGCCGCGTCCGAGGAGCCGAAGAAGAACGCCTTCCAGCTGACGGAGCCCGCCTGCACGGCGGCGGAGTAGAACGCGTTGGCATAGCTGTTGACGGTGAGGTTCCAGAAGTACAGCACCCCGGTCAGGGCCAGCAGTCCCAGGAGTGCGAACAGGGCCCATCGGGGGTCCCTGGTCCTCGGGGATCCGGGGGCGTCGCCCGGGGACGGGCTTCCCGGCGGCGTGGCGGGGACGAGCGGTCGGGGCGTTGCGGTCGTGGACATGGCGACAGGCTCGACCCGATCCCTATGCCCCTGCTGTGCGAGGCCGATGGGCCGCTTGTGCGCCCGCGGGCCCGGATCCGCGCACGTCACAGCCGGACGCGGGGCCGATGCACAGCAGATCGACAGCCGCAGCGCCCACGGTGGCGCCCATGACCGCAACACCCGGCCCTGTGCCCGCGCCCTCCGGCCCCGCGCCCGTCCCACCCGGCTCGCTCCCCCCCGTCCTCCTCGGCTTCGGCACAGGGCGCGGCGGGCCCGTCGTCCGCGCCCGTCCCATGGTCCGGTCGCAAGAGCGCCATCTCGGCTCGCCTGGCCGTCCGCGCCCCCGTCGACGCGCTCGACGGTACGACTGCGGGAGGCTCCGACGCGCGCGAGCGACCCTCCGGCGCCCTCGCGGATGACGCGATGTGACGGCCGGATTCGCGCGAGGACCCAAGGATCCCTAAGGTCTGACCCAGGCCGGAGCAGGGCACGCTGCTCCCGCCCATGGAAGGACACCATGAGCATCAGGACCGACCACCCCGGGACGCTCGCACAGGACCGGGGGCGCGCGTTCTCGACCCGAGCCCTGTCCACGACGACGACCCCGGGGGACGGGCACGCCGCCCGGGCCACGCCCATCTATCTCACCGCGGGATTCGTGCTGGACGACTTCGACCACGCGCACGCCCGCTTCGCCGGGGAGAGCGAGGACGACGGGTTCGTCTACACCCGCCACGGCAACCCCACCACCCGCACCGTCGAGGCCCGCCTGGCCTCCCTCGAAGGAGGCGACGAGGCGATCCTGCTCGCGAGCGGCCAGGCCGCCGTCGCCGCCACCCTGCTGGGACTGCTCAGCGCCGGGGACCGCCTGGTGTCCTCCGCGAGCATCTACGAGGGCACCAAGGGCCTGATCCTCGAGCACCTCGGGCGTTTCGGGATCGGCGTCGACTTCGTCGGGGACCCCGCGGACCCCGCCGCCTGGGAGGCCGCGATCACCGATCGCACCCGGGCGGCCTTCGGGGAGTCGATCCCCAACCCCCGCAACGACGTGCTCGACATCCCGACGGTCGCCGGCATCGCGCACCGTCATGGGATCCCCCTGGTCGTCGACAACACCCTCGCCACGCCCGCCCTCCTGCGGCCCCTCGAGCACGGCGCGGACGTCGTCGTGCACTCGGCCAGCAAGTTCCTGGCCGGGCACGGCAGCGCCCTGGGCGGCGCGATCGTGCTGGCTCCCGCGGACCGCTGGGACCAGTCCCGCTACCCCCAGCTGGCCGAGCGCACCGGCCCGGACGGGCTCACCGCGCTGGACCGCAGCGGGGATCGCGCCTTCGCCATCTACCTGCGGGACCTGGTGGTGCCCCGCCTGGGCGCAGCGCCGTCCCCGATCAACGCCTTCCTCATCGGCCAGGGTCTCGAGACCCTCGCGCTGCGGGTCGAGCGCCAGAGCGAGAACGCCGCGACCATCGCCGCCTTCCTCGCCGAGCGGCCGGAGGTGGCCCGCGTGGACTACGCGGGACTGCCCGGGAGTCCGCATCACGCCACGGCGCGGCGCCTCCTGGGCGACGGCTGCGGCTCGGTGTTCGCGGTGACGCTGGCCGGGGGGCTGCCCGCGGCACGCGCCGTCTTCGACGCCGTCGAGGTGTTCACCCGCATGACCCACCTCGGGGACGTGCGGTCGCTGATCCTGCACCCGGCCTCGACCACGCATCTGCTGCGCACGCCCGCCGAGCTCGAGAGCTCCGGGATCGGTCCCGGCCTGCTGCGGCTCTCGGTCGGGATCGAGGACGTCCAGGATCTCCTGGCCGATCTCGCCCAGGCGCTCGACGCCATCGGGCGCCCCGTCCCCGCGGCCGTCGAGGCCGACGGGTCCCCGGACGGACGGAAGGCTCCGGCCCTTCCCGGCCCGGTCACGGGTCCGGCGGCACGCGCCGCCACGTCCCCCGTCGCCCTCGCGCACCGCGCGCTGACCGCCCAGGAGGCCTGATCATGGCTCGACCCCAGCATTTCGGATGGTTCCTGTCCCGCGGCTTCGGACCCCAGGGATGGGGACGCGCCGACTGGGACTGGGGCTACGACTGGCGCCGACCGGATCTCTACCAGCAGTCCGTGCGCGAGCTCGAGCAGGCGGGCCTGGACCTCGTGATCATCGAGGACGCCCTGTCGGCCGGGAATCCCTCGACCCTGGACCTGCGGGTGCGGGGCGCCTACGGCGCACCCAAGCACGACCCGGTGGCCCTGACCCCGTACCTCCTGGACGCGACGGAGCACATCGGGATCGTCCCGACCGTCAACGTCGGCTCCTACCTCCCCTACGTCGCGGCCCGGCAGTTCGCCAGCCTGCATCATCTGAGCGACTCGCGGGTGGGCATCAACGTCGTCACGGACGTCGGCAGCGCACGCCACCTGGGCCAGGAGCCCCTGGATCACGACGCCGCCTACGACCGCGCCGACGACTGGATGCGCGGGATCCGCGAGCTGTGGCACAGCTGGCACGAGGGCGCCCTGGTCCAGGACCCGGCGAGCGGACGCTTCGCCGACGCGGCCCACATCGAGGCGGTCTCCCATCGTGGCACGCACCATGCCTTCGAGGGCCCGCTGAACGCGGTGCCCTTCGACGCCGACGACCCGCTCATCGTCTCCCCCGGAGGGTCCCCGAGGGGGCTCGGCTTCGCCGGTGCGCAGTCCGACGTCCAGCTCGCGCTGGCCCGTCTCGACATCGAGTCGCTGCGCACCTATCGCCAGAAGGTCCGCAAGGCCGCCGCCGTCCACGGCCGCGAGGATCTCATCAGGACGCTCTTCGTGCTCAAGCCGCGACTCGTGGCCAGCGCCGAGGAGGCCGATCGGATCGTCGCGGCCTCGGCTCATCCCACCGAGGCGGACCTCGCGGTCATCGCCCATGCCTGGTCCTCGGACGCCGAGACGGACCTGACGGCCCTGGAGCTCGACGCCCCGCTGGACCCGGGCGTGTTCGGGGACCACGTCTCCCGGGGCACCATCTCGGGGTTGCGCGGCCGCCATCTCGAGGACCCGGATGCCTCGCTGCGCAACATCCTGTCCCAGCATGCGCGTCTCGGTCGGCTCGCCGACCGCAGCGGGCTCGTGGGTACCGCCGAGGAGCTCGCGGACTTCCTCGAGGAGGCGGGCGAGGAGGCGCACACCGACGGCTTCATCTTCTCCGGGGACCTGCACCCGGTGACCGTCCATCGCATGCTCGACGACCTCGTGCCCGTCCTGCGGCGGCGCGGGATCCTGCGTCGGGAGTACGCCGAGGGCGGGGTGACCGCGAACCTCCGGGACTTCTGAGGCTGCGTCCGTCCGCCTCTCGGGCGGGCGGACGGTAAGTCCTGGACCGGGGCACGCTCCGGCAGCGGTCGCCAGATCACCAGCACCGCGACCGCCGCGGCCATGATCACCGCCGTCAGCGCCACACTGAGCGGGAGCAGCGCGTCCAGCAGGACCAGCGCAACCACCAGCGGCATGGCGATGTTGACGGCGCGCGGTGCCTCGCGGCGCATGGCGATCCACCAGATGCCGAGCACGAACAGGGCCACGGGCACGCTGACGGCCAGCGCCGTCCCGACGTGCCCCAGCTCGGCCTCCCCGGAGATCGCGTCGATCTGCAGCTCGATCCCGGCGGAGAACGCCGCGGCGGCCGCGAACACGACGTAGTGGGCGTACCCGTCGCGCAGCGAGGACCCGAAGGACCGGATCGCCCGGTGGTGGGGATGCCAGGGAGTGCGGTGGCCGCGCTCGGCCAGCAGCGGCACGGCCAGCTCGGCGAGGATCAGGACGGGCACGACCGGCATCCGCAGGTGCTCGGGGACCACGAGCATGCCGAGCCAGAGCACCTGCACCAGGGCGATCCCTCCGGCGTAGCGCAGGGCGGTGGCCCGCAGCTCGGGTGCGCCGTGGGCCGCCCGCAGCCACTGCGTCACCATCGCCACGCGCATGACCACGTACCCGACGACGGAGATCGTGAGGTCGTCGTCGACGAACATCGGCTCGATCCCGGTGGCCAGCACGAGCACGCCGCTCATCTGCACGATGGCGAGCACCCGGTAGAGCCAGTCGTCGGTGTCGAAGGACGTCGCGAACCAGGTGAAGTTCATCCAGGCCCACCAGATCGCGAAGAACGCGAAGGCGAACAGCAGGATCCCGTGGAGCACGTGCCCCTCGGCGAGGGCGTGGTGGAGCTGGACCGAGGCGATGCTGACCGCCACGACGAACACGAGGTCGAAGAACAGCTCGAGGCTCGACGCGACCCGCCCGGGTGCGTGGGGGTCACGAGGAGGCATCGGGACGAGGCGATGGGAATCCGTGGGAGTCGACATCGAGAAGGCCTCCGGGTCGAGGGGTGGGGAGCAGGGACGCGGGACCGACGAGCGCGTCGCGCAGCGGGAGCGGCGTGTCACGAGGTCGGCGGGGTGCTGATGCGGGACGAGGTGCCCCCAGGATCGGTGCGACGATCGGCCGAGGCCGACGTGGGTGGCGCGGTCCGGTCCCCGCATCATCCCCCGCCCTGGCCGATGACGGGCCCTCCCGGCCGTGTGACCTAGACTTCCCCGCATGACCAGCGCCTTCACGACAGAGCCGGCCGCGCAGGGCACCTCCGGGACCGCGCACGAGCAGTACGTCCTCACGCTCGTGTGCACGGACCGGCCCGGGATCGTCCACGCGATCACGGGAGCAGTGATCGCCGTCGACGGCAACATCGACGAGAGCCAGCAGTTCACCAGCACCGCCACCGGCAGCTTCCACATGCGCCTGCAGGTCTCGACGTCCGCCTCCCTCACCGACCTCGAGAGCGCGCTGGCGCCCGTCATCTCCCGCTACGGCGTGACCCACACCCTGGACGTCGCCGGCCGGCACCGGCGCACGCTGCTGCTGGCCTCCACGGCTCCCCACTGCGTGCGCGACCTCCTGGTCCAGCGCGACAGCGGCGACCTCCCGATCGACGTGCCCCTGATCCTCGCCAACCATCCGGACCTCGCGCGCCTGGCCGCCTTCCACGACGTGCCCTTCGAGGCCCTGCCGACCCGGGGCGCCGCCGAGAAGGCGGCCTTCGAGGAGCGGGTCCTCGAGGCCGTGCAGGAGCACGACGTGGAGCTCGTGGTGCTCGCGCGGTACATGCAGATCCTGTCCCCCGAGCTCTGTGCGGAGCTGTCCGGGCGATGCATCAACATCCACCACTCGTTCCTCCCCGGGTTCAAGGGCGCCAACCCCTATCGGCAGGCCTACGAGCGCGGCGTCAAGCTCATCGGCGCCACGGCGCACTTCGTCACCAGCGACCTCGACGAGGGTCCGATCATCGAGCAGAGCGTGGCCCGGGTGGACCACACCCGCTCCCCCGCCGAGCTCATGGCGCTCGGGCGCGACGAGGAGGTCCGGGCTCTGCGTCGGGCGGTCGGCTGGTTCGCGCAGTCCCGCGTGCGCCTGGACGGCCAGCGCACCGTCGTCTTCCGCTGAGAGGCCCGGGGCAGGCCCCGGTGGCGCACCGCAGCGGGAACCCTCTGTGGCACAGGATGTGCACAGCAATGACCGGGGCCCGGCATAGAGCCAGGTCATAGCGTCGGGATCGTTCAGCACACGACGATCCGAGGAACGCCCCATGACCTCAGCACACCTGCCCGACCCCCGTGATCACAGCGCACCGGCGTCGGTTCCCGGCGACCACCCCGCACACGGGGTCCGTCCACCGGACGCGGAGCGTCCGACCTACGAGGGACGGCCCCTCGACCATCCCGACGAGCCCGTCGTCGACCAGGGACTCCGCTTCGACATCGGCACGCTCCTGAGCCGGCGGCGCTCGCTGGCCCTGCTCGGCGGGAGCGCGGCCGCGCTGGGGCTGGCGGCCTGCGGCGCGGCCGGCACCGAGGGCTCCACGAGCTCCTCCGCCTCCGACGGCGGCACCTCCGGCGGGGAGATCCCCGACGAGACCGCGGGCCCCTACCCCGGGGACGGCAGCAACGGCCCGGACGTGCTCACCGAGAGCGGCGTGGTCCGTCAGGACCTCCGCTCGAGCTTCGGCACCGGCTCTGCCACCGCGACCGGGGTGCCGATGACCCTCACGCTCTGGCTGACCGATCTGTCCCAGGACAACGCCCCCTACGCGGCGTCGCCGTGTACGTCTGGCACTGCACCGCCGACGGGCAGTACTCGATGTACGCCGAGACCCTGCAGGAGGAGAACTACCTGCGCGGCGTGCAGATCGCGGGCGAGGACGGCACGGTGACCTTCACGAGCATCTACCCGGGCTGCTACTCCGGCCGGTGGCCGCACATCCACGTCGAGGTCTACCCCGACGAGGCCTCCATCACGAGCACCGACAATCTGCTGGCCACGTCCCAGGTCGCGCTACCCCAAGCCGTCAGCGAGGGTGTCTACGCGACCACCGGGTACGACGGCTCGGCCCAGAACCTCGCGGCGATCACCCTGGACTCCGACAACGTCTTCGGCGACGACGGCGGGGAGCTCCAGCTGGCCGACGCCGAGGGTGACGTCACCGCGGGGTACACCGTGACCCTCCCGGTCGCGATCGACCCCACCACCACCCCGCAGGCCGGCGCGGTCCCTGAGGGCGGTGGGGGCGGCGCACCGAGCGACGGCGGCGGGGCACCCCCGCAGGGAGGCACGCCGCCGAGCGGTGGCCCCGGGGGCACGCCCCCGTCCGACGGGGGCGGCACGCCGCCGGCGGGCGCCCCCACGCAGGCTGCGAGCACGGCCGCCGGGGACCTGGTCGGCTCTCGCTGAGGCCCGCGCGTGGCGGTCGCCCCGGGAGGGAGACCGCCACGCCCGGCCGGCCACGCTCAGCCCTTGACGCCCCCGGCCGCCGCGAACCCGGTGCCCAGGCCGCGACCCAGCAGCAGGTAGAGCACCACCACCGGGAGCGAGTAGAACAGCGAGAACGCCGCGAGCTGCCCGTACGCCACCTGCCCGTACTGCGAGGAGAAGGTGTACAGGGTGACCGCCGCCGGCAGCTTGTCCGGCGTCAGCAGCAGCATGAAGGGCACGAAGAAGTTGCCCCACATGCCCACGAACGTGAAGATCGTGGCCACCGAGAGCCCCGACCTCATGAGCGGGATGACGATCGACGTCAGGGTGCGCAGGACGCCCGCGCCCTCCGTCCACGCGCTCTCCTCGATCTCGATCGGCACCGCGTCCATGAACCCCTTGGTGAGGAAGATGGCGTACGGCAGGGACGAGGCCCCCAGGAACAGGATCGCCCCCGGCATCGAGTCGATGAGGTTGACCCGCACGAACAGCGAGTACACGGGGATCATGATCGCCGTGATCGGCAGGCCCGTCGAGAAGATGATCGTCAGCAGGATCGTGCGCTTGCCGCGGAACCGGTACCGGGACATCGGATAGGCGCACAGCACGGCCGCGACCATCGTCACGATCGTCGCCCCACCGCAGAGGATCAGCGAGTTCAGCAGCGGTCGGAACGTCGTGTCGGTGTTCCAGATCGCCGCGAAGTTCCCGAGCGACCAGCGCTCGGGCCATTGCACCGAGAGCGAGGCCTCGGTGTTGAACGAGGCGAGCACCACCCACAGCAGCGGGACGAGGAAGATCACCCCGATCACGATCATCGCGAGCGAGGAGGCGCCCATCGCGGTCCGGGCGCGGGACCCGCCGCGGCGCGCGCGCCGCACGGCGCCGGGCGAACGGGTCACGGGCCTGCCTGCATCGGTGCGGACGTCGGTGGTCATCGCTTCTCCTCCTCGGGCAGCAGGCGCAGGTAGACGAGGGAGGCGATCGCCCCGATCAGCAGCAGGAGGAGCGCGACGGCGGTGCCGTACCCCAGCTGGCCGTAGGAGAACGCCTGCTCGTACATGTACAGCGGCAGCGTCTGGCTCCGCTGGGCGGGACCGCCGCCGGTCATGATGAAGATGAGGCCGAAGACCGACAGCGTCTGCAGCGTGATGAGCATGAGGTTGGTGGCGATCGCGGGCCGCAGCAGCGGGATCGTCACCGACCAGAAGCGTCGGATCGGCCCGGCGCCGTCGAGGGACGCGGACTCGTACACGTCCGGCGAGATCGAGCCGAGCGCCGCCGAGTAGACGAGCATCGAGAAGGCGCTGCCGCGCCACACGTTGGCGAAGCTCACCGCGATGATCGGCGCCGTGAACAGCATGTCCTGGGCGGGCAGGCCGATGGTCGTGAGGAACGCGTTCAGGCTCCCCTGGTCCGCGAAGAACGTGTAGAGCAGGTAGCCCGCCACGACCTCGGGGAGGATCCACGCGGCGATGATGATCGCCGTGACGACGTAGGTGACGGCGCGGTGCGCCTTCTCCATCATGGTCGCCAGGAACAGTCCCAGGATGTTCTGTCCGATGACCGCCGAGACGACCGTGAAGATCACGGTCAGCAGCACCGAGTTCCAGAACGCCGGGTCCGCGAAGGCCTCGAGGAAGTTGTCGACGCCCACGAACGACGTCTCCGCGGCGCCGTCGCCGCGCAGCGCGTTGTCGGTGAACGCGAGGTACAGCGAGTAGAGGATCGGCCCCAGCATGAACAGCGCGAGCAGGGCGAAGGCCGGGATCATCGGGATCCCGCGCCGGAACGTCAGCCGGTCGCCGATGCCGTGGCGTCCCGTCCTGCGAGCCGGGGGCGGGGTGCCGGGCGTCGGTCCTCCCGCCGGCACGGCGGTCTCGTCGGTCACGGTGCTCATGACCCCTCCTTCTCGACGTTCTCGGCGCCGACGATCCCCGTGACGGCGGTGTCGTAGGCCGCGGCGGCCTGCTCGGGGGTGCGGGACATCGTCATCACGGACTCCATCGCCTCCTGGATCGCGGAGGAGACCTCGGGGTAGGCCGGCAGCGTGGGCCGGTAGTACGCGGTCTCCAGGAGTCCCGTGAAGAACTCGGCTGTCGGGGAATAGGTCCGGTACTCCTCGACCTCGGCGACGTCGGCGCGCACGGTGATGTGGTTGTCCTCGATCGCCCGCTGGACGAGGTTGTCGCGGGTGCAGAGCGCCTCGATGAACGAGAACGCGATCTCGGGATCGGTGACGTACTGCGGCAGCGTCCAGCACCAGCCGCCCGCCAGGGTGACGAAGCCGTCGCCGCCGCCGTCCTGGGTGGGCATCCGCGCCAGGCCCATGGTGGCCTCCCATTCCGGCCAGGGGTTGGGGGCGCCCTCCGTCCAGTTCTGGGAGATCCAGGACCCGTCGAGGAGGATCCCGATCTTCCCCTCGGGCATGAGCTGGGTGTAGATGGTCTCCCCGATGTTGGGATCGAGGTGCCGGGAGACGGGGAGCGTGAGCTCCTCCTCGAACACCGTCCGCAGGAAGGTCAGCGCGTCGAGGAAGCCCTGCGAGCCGATCACCCACCTGCGGGTGTCCTCGTCGTAGAGCCGGCTGGGCGTCCCGTACAGCAGCATCTCGAAGCCCTGCATCGACGCCTTCTCGCCCTGTGCCTTCCCGGAGAAGAGGAAGAAGGGGGTGACATCGGGGGTGGCCTGCTTGATCGTCCGGGCCGCGTCGAGGATCCCGTTCCAGTCCGTGGGCTGCCAGTCCTCCGGCAGGCCCGCGGCCGTCAGCACGTCCTTGTCGAACCAGAGGGCGCGGGTGTCGGTGTGGGTCGGGACGGCGTAGACCTTGCCGTCCTCCCCCGTGACCGCCTCGCGGCTCGCCTCGGCGATCTGCTCCCAGTCCGCCCAGCCGGCCACCAGCTCGTCGATCGGGCGGATGTATCCGGCGCCGACGTCGGACAGCAGGATGAACGTGTCCTCGTACACGCAGTCCGGCGAGGTCCGCGGGGAGGACATGAGCAGTTCGTTCTTGGTGAAGTAGTCGTTCTCCGAGGCGACGATCGGCAGCAGGTCGATCGTGCGCTCGGGGTAGGTCTTGGTGTACGACGCGGCGGTCCGGTTGATCCACTGCTCCATGAGCGTGCCGGAGCCGAACTGCTGGAAGGCGATCCGGATGACGTCGGGGTCATCGACCGCGGAGGTGCCGCACGAGGTGAGGGCCGCGAGCGGCAGGACGGTCGCGGCACCTCCCACGTACCGCAGGAAGGTGCGCCGGTCCGGTGGGCGCGCAGGGTTCGGCATCAGGACCTCCTCGTCCGTGTCGACGGTCGAGCAGGTCGACCGGGGTGACCACGCTACAGGGCGTTCATCCCTCGGTCTCGTGCGGGGCCGGCTCCGGGCGCCTCGTGACCGGGAGGAACCGCTCGATCGGGACGTGCTGGCTGCGGGCCGCATCGGCGTACCGCATGCCGGGGGGCACCTGCGCGAGCTCGAACCACCAGCGGGCGCGGGGCGCCAGGCGCACGTCGTGCCAGGGCACCTCGAAGCCCGGCCGGCGCCACAGGGTCAGTCCCAGCTCCTCGGTCCGCCCCTGGGCCACGAGCGCGAGCCGGCGCAGCTGCGCCAGGGAGTGCACGCCGGGTCGCAGTGCGGCGGGGATCGCGAGGCGGCCGTCCAGGGGAAGAGGCCATCGTGTCTCTCCCCAGGCGAGCACCGCGTCGTCGGCGTCGCCGAGCACGACGGCCGGCATCCGGAGGTCCTCGGCGTGCGGTGCGCGGTGCCCTGCCACGCGCGCCCGGACGAGGTCGTCGGCGCGGACGAACGCCCCTGGGAGCAGGACGCGCCCTCCGGCGCTCGCCGTCACGAGGGCGGCACCGGTCCAGGGATCGAGAGCCCCCGGACGCCCGGGGACGGCATGCGGGCGCAGATCCCGGTCCACATCGGCGAGGACGTACACCTCGGCGGTGTCCCCCGGCCTCGAGGACAGCGGCACCTCGACCACGGTCCCCGCGCTCGGCGCACCGCCGGGGCGCGGTCGCCCGTGCATCCCATTCACGCGCGAAACGCGGCCGTCGGCTCGTCGCGCAGGGCGATCGCGTAGAGATCCCGGAAGCGATCGTTCATCGGCGGCGGACCGTCGACGGCGAACCAGCGCGCCGCGGTGTTCTCGCCGTCCGCCGGGTGCGGATCCCCGGAGACGTGCTCGTAGACGAAGGTGAGATCCAGGAACTGGGCGATGTCGCCGTTGTCGTACGTGATGGGCGCCAGGGCGCGCACGTCCACGAGGCGCAGCGGCCGCGCGAGGACCCCGGCCTCCTCCGCGACCTCGCGGGCGCCGGCCTGCGCCGGCTCCTCTCCCGGGTCGATGATGCCCGTCACGGGGGTCCACTCCCCGTTGTCCCGCCGACGCACGGCGAGCATCCGGGTGCGGTCCGCGTCGAACACGAAGGCGGTGACACCGGGCATCCAGAGCAGGTCGTGCCCGATCCGGCGTCGGAGGTCCAGGACGAAGTCCGGCGTGGCCACGGTCAGGCCCCCGGGAGATCGTTGTCGAGGGCGGGTGCGCCCTGGTCGTCCCGGGTCGTCGTCATGCGTGCGAGTCTACGGGAGACGACCTCCCCCGCATCCGTGCAGGTGCCGTGGACAGGCACCTCAGCGCTTGCGGAACCGCTTCTCGCGGATCCGCACCCCCAGGCCGATCGGCGAGCCCTCGAAGCCGAAGTCCTCGCGCAGACGGCGTTCGATGAACCGCCGGTAGCCGTGCTCGAGGAAGCCGGTGGCGAAGATGACGAAGCGCGGAGGGCGGGTCCGCGCCTGGGTCGCGAAGAGGATCCGGGACTGCTTGCCGCCCCGCAGGGGGTGGGGGTGCGCGGCCACCAGGGTGCCCAGGAAGGCGTTGAGCCGGGCCGTGGGGATGCGGGCGTCCCAGGACGCGAGGGCCGTGTCGAGCGCCGGCACCAGCTTGTCGGTGTGGCGGCCCGTCTGGGCGGAGATGTTCACGCGCGGTGCCCAGGCGACGTGCGCGAGATCCTTCTCGATCTCGCGCTCGAGCTGGCCGCGCCGCTCCTCGTCCAGGAGGTCCCACTTGTTGAAGGCCAGCACGAGGGCCCGGCCGGACTCGAGCACCATGTCGATGATCTTGAGGTCCTGGGTCGAGACCGTCTCGGAGGCCTCCAGCAGGACCACCGCGACCTCGGCGCGCTCGAGGGCCGCGCGGGTGCGCAGGGAGGCGTAGAAGTCCGCGCCCTGGCTCTGCAGCACGCGCCGACGGATGCCCGCGGTGTCCACGAAGGTCCACGTGCGCCCGCCCAGCTCGATGCGCTCGTCGACCGGGTCCCGGGTGGTGCCCGCGACGTCGTCGACGACGACCCGGTTCTCCCCCGCCAGACGGTTCAGGAGCGAGGACTTGCCCACGTTGGGGCGGCCCAGGAGAGCCACCCGACGCGGCCCGCTGTTCAGCGCCGTGCCGCGCCCCTCGAGCGGGAGGACGGCCATGGCGGCGTCCAGCAGGTCGCCGGAGCCTCGACCGTGCAGGGCCGAGACGGGATGCGGCTCGCCGAGACCGAGGTTCCACAGGGCCGCGGCCTCGAGCTCCCCGCGGGTGTCGTCGACCTTGTTGGCCACGAGCACGATGGGGCGCTGGGAGCGCCGCAGCACCTTGAGCAGCTGCTCGTCGGTCTCGGTGATCCCGACGTTGGCGTCGACCACGAACATCACGGCGTCGGCGAGGTCGACCGCGATCTCCGCCTGCTCGGCCACGCGATGGGCGATGCCCTGGACCTTCTCCTCCCAGCCCCCGGTGTCCACCAGCAGGAACTCGCGCCCGGCCCAGTCCGCCTCGTAGAACACGCGGTCGCGGGTGACGCCGGGCTTGTCCTCGACGACGGCCTCACGGCGGCCCAGGATGCGGTTGACCAGGGTGGACTTGCCGACGTTGGGGCGTCCCACCACGGCGAGCACCGGGAGGCGCCGCTCGGGGGCCGCATCGGGTCCCGCGACGGCCTCGCCGGCGAGCACCTGCAGGTCGTCCTCGTCGAGGTCGTAGTCCTCCAGCCCTGCCCGCCAGGCGGCAGTGATCTCCGCGTCGTCGGGCGCCTCGGAGAGGTCCTGCCCCGGGTCCGTGGCGGCCTGCGCCCGGACGTCCTCGACGAGGCCGACCACGACGTCGACGACCTCGTCGATCGTCAGGTCCGTGGTGTCCACCGGGACCACGCCCTCTGCGGGCGTGAGGAACTCCGAGACGCTCGAGTCGTCGCGGTCGCGACGCAGCACCTGATCCTGCATGCGGGCCTGGGTCTCCAAGCTGTCCTCGAGCCCGAGCTCGGCGGCGCGACGGCGCATCCGGGCCTCCTCGCTCGCGCCGAGCAGCACCCGCACGTCGGCGTCGGGGGCCACGACCGTGGTCACGTCACGCCCTTCGGCGACGGCGGAGCCGAACTCCTGGGCGGCCGCGCGCAGCAGCGCGCGCTGGCGCGCCTGCAGGATCGAACGGACCAGGGTGTTGGTGGCGACCGCGCTCACGGCCGTGCTGACCTCCTGCGTGCGGATCTGCTCGGTGACGTCCTGGCCGCGCACGACGACGCGGGCGCCGTCGGGGTCGGTGCCCAGCTCGAGGTCGAGGTCCTCGGCGACGGCCGCGACGGCCTCGCGGTCGGCGAGGTCGACGTGATCGGCGAGGCAGGCCCAGGTGACGGCGCGGTAGGTCGCGCCGGTGTCGAGGAGTCCCCCGTGCAGTCGCTGGGCGAGGAGACGGGAGACGGTGGACTTCCCCGATCCTGCGGGTCCGTCGATGGCGATCGTCACGGGATGCATCGCCCCAGGATACGGGGACTCAGGCGTCGACGACGCTCCACCCGCGCCCGCGGAGGGCCTCGATGAGTCCGTCCTCACGGGCGCGCTCGACCGCGACCTGTGCCAGACCCACCCGCTGGCCCAGCGAGTGGTCCATGCGCACGTCCTCGAGGTTCACGCCGATCTCCCCGATCTCGGTGAGCAGGCGGCCCAGCTCCCCGGGGCGGTCCGGGACGTGCACCACGATGGTCGCGAAGGAGTCCGCCGCCCCGCCGTGCTTGCCCGGGATCCGGTGCACGCCGCGGTTGCCGTCGTCGATGAGCTGGGCGAGGGGGCGCCGCTCCCCGTGGCGCCCCGGATCGCCCTCGTCCTCGGGGACCAGCGAGTCCAGCGAGGTGATGATCCCGTCGAGCCGGTCCCGCATCCGCGTCAGCACCGGACCGACGGCGCGGGCGTTGGCGCCCAGGATCTCGACCCACAGACGGGGGTCCGAGGCGGCGATGCGGCTGGTGTCGCGCAGTCCCTGGCCCGAGAGCTCGAGCGCCGTCTCCGGGGCGTCGAGGAGGCTCGCACCGAGCAGGCTCGCGACGACCTGCGGCACGTGCGAGACGTGGGCGACGGCCAGGTCGTGCTCTGCGGCGTCGAGCACGAGCGGGAGGGAGCCCACCTCGAGCGCGAGGGCGCGCAGCAGCGAGACGGCGTCCTCGCGCGTGGTGGTGTGCGGGACGACGATGAACGGGCGGGCGACGAACAGGTCGCCGGTCGCCGAGATGATCCCGGAGACCTCCCGTCCTGCCATCGGGTGGGCGCCCACGTACCGTTCGAGCGCCGCCGGGGGGACCCGGTGGCGCACCCCGTCCAGAACGGTCGACTTCACGCTCGCCACGTCGGCCACGATCGCCTCGGGCCACGCGGTCAGGGCGTGGGCAACCAGGGTCGCGGAGATGTCCGGGGGTGCCGCGACGAGCACGAGCACCGGGTCCGGGTCCTCGGCGGTCGGGCGACGCCCGGCCCCCAGCTCGACGGCGAGGGACTCCGTGCCCGGTGAGGCGTCCTGGACCTGGACGTCCACGCCGGCGTGGCCGAGGGCGAGCCCCAGCGAGCCGCCGATCAGGCCGGTCCCGATGATCCGCACCGGCGAGGGCACGAGCGGCGCGCTCACAGCCCCACCTGCGCCATGAGGGTGCCCAGCTCCCGGCCGACGACGGGGCGGGTGGCCCCGGGGGCGAGGTCGCCGAGCTGCACGGGACCGATGCGGGTGCGGACCAGGGCCGTCAGCTCGTGGCCCTGGGAGGCGAACATGCGGCGCACGATGCGGTTGCGCCCCTCGTGGAGCACGACCTCGACGACGGCCTCGCGGCCGTCGTGGGCGATCAGGCGGGCCGAGTCGGCGGCGGCCGGGCCGTCCTCGAGCTCGACGCCGTCCCGGAGGTCCTTCAGCAGGCCGCGCGGGAAGGCGCCGGGGCAGTCGAAGCGGCACACGTAGGTCTTGGTCATCTCGAAGCTGGGATGCGTGAGGCGATGGGCGAGCTCCCCATCGTTGGTCAGCAGCAGCAGGCCCTCGGTCTCGTAGTCGAGGCGACCCACGTGGTACAGCCGCTCGGCGCTGTCGGCGACGAACTCCGTGAGATCGCGCCGGCCCTGCGGATCGCTCATTGCCGAGACCACCTTGCGGGGCTTGTTCAGCGCGAGCGTCACGGTCGCCGCGTCCAGCTGCAGGCGCCGCCCGTCGACGTGGATCACCTGCCGGGCGGTGTCGACCCGGACCCCCTGCTCGGTGACGACGGCGCCGTCGACCGTCACACGTCCCTGGCCGATGAGCACCTCGCACGCCCGCCGGGAGCCGAGCCCCGCGTGGGCGAGGACCTTCTGCAGGCGCTCCCCCTCGGCGGTGTGCGCGTCCCCGGTCGGTGCGGTGCGCCGGGTGCCGTCGTCCGCGCGCAGACGGACGGTGCGCGGTGGGGAGAAGTCGCTGCGGCGGCGGCCGCGGCCGTCGGTGCCCACCACCGGGTCAGGCCGCCGCGCCGCGCGCGATGAGCTCCCGCGCGAGCTGGCGGTAGGCCTCGGCGCCCTTGGTCGCCGAGGCGAAGCTCGTGATCGGCTCCGCCGCGACGGAGGCGTCGGGGAACTTGACCGTGCGGTTGATCGTGGTGTGGAACACCGTGTCGGGGAACGCCTCGACGACCCGCGAGACCACCTCGCGGGCGTGCAGGGTGCGGGCGTCGAACATGGTGATGAGGATCCCGTCGATCTCGAGGCGCGGGTTGATCCGGTCCTGCACCTTCTCGATGGTCTCCACGAGCAGCGCCACACCGCGCAGGGCGAAGTACTCGGCCTCCAGCGGGATGATCACGCCGTGGCTCGCCGCGAGGGCGTTGATGGTCAGCAGCCCCAGCGAGGGCTGGCAGTCGATGATCACGACGTCGTACTCGTCGAGCACGGGCCGCAGGACGCGGGACAGGGCCATCTCGCGCGCCACCTCGTTGACCAGCTGCACCTCGGCGGCTGAGAGGTCGATGTTGGCGGGCAGGACGTCGAGGTTCTCCGTCTCGGTGGACCGGATGACGTCGTGCACGTCGTGCCGGCGGTCCATGAGGAGGTCGTAGACCGTGACGTCGAGGTCGTAGGAGTTGATCCCGGTGCCCGCGGACAGCGCGCCCTGGGGGTCGAGGTCCACGAGCAGCACCTTGCGACCCAGCTCCGCGAGGGCGGCGCCGAGGCTGATGACGCTGGTGGTCTTGCCCACCCCGCCCTTCTGGTTGACCATCGAGATGACGCGGGCGGGTCCATGGCCCTGGAGAGCGGGGGGCTCCGGGAAGTCCGGGACCGTGCGGCCCGTCGGTCCGAGGGTGATGTCCAGCGTCTGCTTGGCGTCGCTCACGTGGTCTTCCTGTCGTCTGCGTCGTCGGGGAGGCCGGTCCCGGGCCCTGGGGCTCGAGCCGCCGCGCTCGGTGCGCTCCGGGCCCGCGGCGGCAGGGAGGGACAGTCCGGGGAGGGTCGCCTGGCGCTCGTGGGGAGTCGATGCGCCGGGACCGCCGGGCGGGGTCGCCGCGGGAGGATCGCTGGTCAAGTCTAAGCCCCTCGGATCGCACGCGGATGGGCGGCGGCGTGCGCCTCCCGCAGGGAGTCGACCGTGACCTGGGTGTAGAGCTGGGTGGTGGCGACCGAGGCGTGCCCCAGGAGCTCCTGGACGCTGCGGACGTCCGCGCCGCCGTGCAGCAGATGGGTCGCATAGGAGTGCCGCAGGGTGTGGGGGCTGATGTGCGTGGCGAGGCCGGCGGCCTCGGCCGCCTCCTGGACGATGGCCCAGGCGGCCTGGCGGGTGAGCCGGCCGCCCCGGGCGCCGAGGAACATGGCGGGCGTCCCGCGCCCCGTCCGCGCGAGCTCGGGTCGGGACCGGGTCAGGTAGGCGTCGAGCGCCGCCCGGGCGTAGGAGCCCAGAGGGACCACCCGCTGACGGTCGCCCTTGCCGCGCAGCAGGGCCTGGCGGCCCTCGAGGTCGAGGTCGTCGATGTCCAGGCCGACCGCCTCGGAGATGCGGGCGCCGAAGCCGTAGAGCACCTCGAGCAGCGCGCGGTCGCGCAGCGCCCGCTCGGCGGGAAGGCGCCCCGGGCGGGGACGGCCCGCCGCATCGAGCAGCTGCTCGACCTCGGCCACGGTGATCGGGTGGGGCAGGCGGCGCGGACGTGCCGGGGCGGGCAGCGAGGCGGTCGGATCCGGGACGCCGGCAGAGCTCTCGTCGTCGAGGAAGGCGTGCAGCCCCCGGACCGCGGCCAGGGCCCGGGCCACCGACGAGGCCGCGAGCGCAGGGCGACCCTCGCCCCCCTCGCGGATCCGCCGCATCCAGCCGGTCACGTCGGCGGGCGCGGCGTCCGCGAGATCGACGTCGAGCTCCGCGAGGTGGTCGAGGTACCGCACGAGGTCGCGGCGGTAGGCGGCGACCGTGTTGGTCGACAGCCCGCGCTCGACGCGCAGGTGGGCGAGGTACTGGTCCAGCACGCGGGCGTCGCCGCGGCGCTGGGGAGCGGTGGTCACGCCGGAGCTCGGAGGGTCGGCACCGCGGTCGGGATCGGGCGGCTCAGAACCGCACGAACGGATCGACGGCCAGCGCGACGAACAGGAGGGAGAGGTAGGTGATCGAGGCGTGGAAGACCACCATCGGCCCCAGCGCCCTGCCGGTGAGGCCACGATGCACGCGCACCGCGTAGCGGATCACCAGCCACAGGAACCAGGCGCCGGTGGCCACGGCCGCGACGGTGTAGACGGGGCCGGTGTGGCCCAGCGGCACGATGGCCAGGCTCGCCGCGATCATCGCGACGGTGTGCCCGATCATCTGGTACGAGACGGATCGCCGCGAGGCGACGACGGGCAGCATCGGCACGCCGGCGGTCTCGTAGTCCTTGGAGAACTTCTCGGCCAGCGGCCAGTAGTGCGGCGGAGTCCAGAAGAAGATGACGAGGAAGAGCATCACCGCGGACCAGGAGATCCCACCGGTCACGGCGGACCAGCCGATGAGCACCGGCATGCACCCGGCGACACCGCCCCAGACGATGTTCTGGCTGGTGCGGCGCTTGAGGAGCATCGTGTAGAAGACGACGTAGAGCAGGATCGCGGCGACCGCGAGGGCCGAGGCCACCGGGTTGACGAGCAGCCACAGCCAGGCGGCGGCGACGATCGACAGCACGATGCCGAAGAGGAGCGCGGCGCGGGGCGAGACCTCCCCCGTGACGATCGGGCGGTTGCGGGTCCGCTTCATCTGCGCGTCGATGTCGCGGTCGAGGTACATGTTCAGCACGTTCGCGCCGCCGGCGGCGAGGTAGCCGCCCACCAGCGTCCACACGATCAGCAGCAGCGGGGGGAACCCGCCGGCCGCCAGGAACATCGTCGGGATCGTCGTGATGAGCAGGAGCTCGATGATGCGGGGCTTGGTCAGCGCGACATAGGCGCGGAGCGTCCGCAGAGGGGACGACGGGGTGGGGGCCTGCTGACGGGGTGCCGTCGCGGCATCCGTTCCGTGCGTGGCTGTCACGAGCCGTCGTCCTTCCGCGCGAGGTGCATGCCGAGCGGGGCCCACGGCAGCCTCCCCAGTCTAGGGGACGCCCGCTCGCGCGGAGCGGCAGCCCGCGCCGGATTGCGCCGATGATCACGGACGGCCCATGCGTCGGGGGGCGGACTACAGTGGAGGCGTCGACGCATGGGATCCCGTGCGTCAGCGTCTCTCGAGGGACGCGCCGTTGCGCGGCCCTCTCCGACGGAAGGAGCAACTTCAGTGACGGACACCTTCACGGCCCCCCAGGGCTGGACCGATCTCGACAAGCGCGCAGTGGACACGGCCCGCGCCCTCGCGGCCGACGCCGTGCAGAAGGTCGGCAACGGCCACCCGGGCACCGCGATCAGCCTCGCCCCGGCCGCGTACCTCCTGTACCAGGACGTCATGCGGCACGACCCGGCGGACACCCGCTGGCTGGGCCGCGACCGCTTCGTGCTCTCGGCCGGGCACTCGAGCCTGACCCAGTACATCCAGCTCTACCTCGGCGGCTTCGGCCTCGAGCTCTCCGACCTCGAGGCCCTGCGGACCTGGGGCTCGAAGACCCCGGGCCACCCCGAGTACCACCACACCGACGGCATCGAGACCACCACCGGCCCGCTCGGCCAGGGCCTGGCCACGGCCGTCGGCTTCGCGATGGCCCAGCGTCGCGAGCGCGGCCTGCTGGACCCCGACGCCCCCGAGGGCACGAGCCCCTTCGACCACTTCACCTACGTGATCGCCTCCGACGGCGACATGCAGGAGGGCGTGACGAACGAGGCCTCCTCGATCGCCGGCACCCAGAAGCTCGGCAACCTCGTCGTGCTGTGGGACGACAACGACATCTCGATCGAGGGCCACACCGACATCGCCTTCACCGAGGACACCCCGGCGCGCTACGAGGCGCTGGGCTGGCACGTCCAGGTCGTCGACTGGCGCGGCGGCGACACCTACGTCGAGGACGTCGCGGCGCTCAAGGCCGCGATCGAGACGGCGCAGAAGGTCACCGACAAGCCGTCCTTCATCGCCCTGCGGACGATCATCGCCTGGCCCGCCCCCGACGCCCAGAACACCGGCGCCGCCCACGGCGCGGCGCTCGGCGCCGACGAGGTCGCTGCCCTGAAGAAGATCCTGGGCCTTGACCCGGAGAAGGACTTCCAGGTCGACGACGAGGTCCTGGCCCACACCCGGGAGCTGCGCGAGCGCGGTGCCCGTGAGCACGCCGAGTGGGACGAGAAGCTCGCCGCCTGGCGCACCGCCCAGCCCGAGCGCTCCGCGCTGCTGGACCGGCTGGTGGCCCACGAGCTGCCCGAGGGCTTCGCCGAGGCGTTCCCGACCTTCGAGCCGAGCGCCAAGGGCCTCGCGACCCGCGCCGCCTCCGGCCAGGTCCTCGCGGCGCTCGCACCGGTGCTGCCCGAGCTGTGGGGCGGCAGCGCCGACCTCGCCGGCTCGAACAACACCACCATGAAGGGTGAGCCGTCCTTCATCCCCGAGGAGAACCAGACGGTGGAGTTCCCGGGCAACCGCTACGGGCGCACCCTGCACTTCGGGATCCGCGAGCACGCGATGGGCGCGATCCTCACCGGGATCAACGTCGACGGCCTCACCCGCGCCTACGGCGGCACGTTCCTGCAGTTCGCCGACTACATGCGCGGCGCCGTGCGCCTGGCCTCCCTCATGGGCGTCCCGGACATCTTCGTGTGGACCCACGACTCGATCGGCCTCGGCGAGGACGGACCGACCCACCAGCCGGTCGAGCACCTCGCGGCGCTCCGAGCGATCCCCGGGCTCGCCGTCGTACGCCCGGCCGACGCCAACGAGACGGCCGTCGCCTGGCGCACCACCCTGGCCCAGCGCGAGCAGCCGGTGGGCCTGGCCCTGACCCGTCAGGCCGTTCCCACCGTCGACCGCACGGAGTACGCCTCCGCGGACGGCGCGGCCCAGGGCGGCTACGTCCTCAAGGACGCCGCCGGCGGCGAGCCCGAGCTGATCCTCATCGCGACCGGCTCCGAGGTCTCCATCGCCGCCGAGGCCCAGAAGCAGCTCGAGGCCGACGGCGTGGCGACGCGCCTGGTGTCGATGCCCTCGACCGAGTGGTTCGAGGCGCAGGACGAGGACTACCGCGAGTCGGTGCTCCCGAGCGCCGTGCGGGCCCGCGTCTCCGTCGAGGCCGGCATCGCGATGCCCTGGTACAAGTTCCTCGGCGACGCCGGCCGTGCCGTGTCCCTCGAGCACTACGGCGCGTCCGCCGACGCCGCCACGCTGTTCGAGCAGTACGGCTTCACCCCCGAGCACGTCGTGCAGGCGGCGCAGGAGTCCCTCGCCGCGGCACGCCGCTGATCTCCCCCGGGGCAGCACCGTCCTCGGCGGACGGACGCCGCACACCCCGGCCGCCCCGGGCGGCCACCTCATGACAGGAGCCGAGCACATGTCCAATCCCCGCACCCAGGCACTCAGCGATGCAGGCGTCTCCATCTGGCTGGACGATCTGTCCCGCCAGCGCCTGACCTCCGGCAACCTCCAGCAGCTCATCGACACCGAGAACGTCGTCGGCGTCACCACGAACCCCTCGATATTCCAGGCGGCGATCGCCGGCAAGTCCGACTACGACGCCGACATCGCCCGCCTCGCGGGCGAGGGCAAGGGCGTCGAGGACGTCATCGAGGTCCTCACGACCGACGACGTCCGCGCCGCGTGCGACCTCTTCGAGGGCATCTACGAGGGCTCCGACGGCTTCGACGGCCGCGTGTCGATCGAGGTCGACCCGCGCCTGGCCCACGAGACCGAGCGCACCATCGAGCAGGCCACGCGTCTCCACGGCCTCGTCGGGCGCCCCAACGTCCTCATCAAGATCCCCGCGACCCTCGAGGGTCTGCCCGCGATCACCGCGGCGACCGCCGCCGGGATCAGCGTCAACGTGACCCTGATCTTCTCGGTGGACCGCTACCGCGCGGTCATCGACGCCTACCTCACCGGTCTCGAGCAGGCGCACGAAGCCGGGATCGACCTCTCCACCATCCACTCGGTGGCCTCCTTCTTCGTGTCGCGCGTCGACACCGAGATCGACCGCCGGCTGCAGGAGCTCGGCGGCACCGCCGAGGACCTCAAGGGCACCGCGGGCGTGGCCAACGCCCAGGTCGCCTTCGGCGAGTACCTCGAGCAGTTCGCCTCCGAGCGCTTCGCCCCGCTGCAGGCCGCCGGCGCCCGCGTCCAGCGCGCCCTGTGGGCCTCGACCGGCGTCAAGGACCCGGCCTACCCGGACACCCTCTACGTCGACCAGCTCGTCGCGGATCCCTCGGTCAACACCATGCCCGAGAAGACCCTCGACGCCGTGGCGGACCACTCGGTGATCGGCACCGTGCTCGATGCCGCCGTCGCCGAGCGCGCCGAGGCCGAGCTCGACCGGATCTCCGACGCCGGGGTCGACCTCGACGACGTCTGGGACGTGCTCGAGCGCGAGGGCGTCGAGAAGTTCGAGAAGGCCTGGAACGAACTGCTCGAGACGGTGTCCGCTTCCATCGACGAGACCCGGGCCTGACCCAGGTCGCAGAGGGCCGGCGGCATGGCCGCCGGCCCCTCGTGTGCCGAAAGGACCTCCATGACCCCGACCCCTCCCGCTGAGGAGCAGCGTCCCGCGCCCAGCGCGCCCGACGCGCCCCTCGGGAACAACCCTCTGCGCGATCCCCGCGATCGCCGCCTGCCGCTCATCGCGGGCCCGTGCTCCATGGTGATGTTCGGCGTCACCGGGGACCTGGCCAAGAAGAAGCTGCTCCCGGCGATCTACGACCTCGCCAATCGCGGCCTGCTGCCGCCCAGCTTCGGCCTCGTCGGCTTCGGCCGGCGCGACTGGAGCGACGAGCAGTTCGCGGACTACGTCGAGGAGAACGTCCGCGCCCACGCGCGCACCCCCTTCAACGAGGACGTCTTCGCCCAGCTCCGAGGCGGGCTCCGCTTCGTCACCGGCAACTTCGACGACACGTCCGCCTTCGAGCGGCTGACGAAGGTCGTCGGAGAGCTCGACGAGACCCGCGGGACGGGCGGCAACCACGCCTTCTACCTGTCGATCCCCCCGAGCGCCTTCCCCGACGTCTGCGAGCAGCTGGCCAACTCCGGGCTCAACACCCCGCGGGACGGCTCGTGGCGGCGCGTGGTCATCGAGAAGCCCTTCGGCCACGACCTGGCCTCGGCGCAGGAGCTCAACGCCGTCGTCGAGAAGGTCTTCCGCCCGGAGGACGTCTTCCGGATCGACCACTACCTCGGCAAGGAGACGGTCCAGAACATTCTGGCCTTCCGCTTCGCCAACCAGCTCTTCGAGCCGGTGTGGAACGCCAACTACGTCGACCACGTCCAGATCACGATGGCCGAGGACATCGGCATCGGCTCCCGGGCGGGGTACTACGACGGCATCGGCACCGCGCGCGACGTCATCCAGAACCACCTCCTGCAGCTCCTCGCGCTCACGGCGATGGAGGAGCCCGTCTCCTTCGACGCCGCGGACCTGCGCACCGAGAAGGAGAAGATCTTCAAGGCGGCGGAGGTCCCCGAGGACCTCTCCCTGCACACGGCCCGCGGGCAGTACGTCGGCGGCTGGCAGGGCGGGGAGCACGTCAAGGGCTACCTCGAGGAGGACGGGATCCCACAGGACTCGACCACCGAGACCTTCGCGGCGATCCGGCTGGACATCGCGACGCGCCGATGGGCGGGCGTCCCGTTCTACCTGCGCGCCGGCAAGCGCCTGGGTCGGCGGGTCACCGAGATCGCGGTCGTGTTCAAGCGGGCGCCGTTCCTGCCGTTCCGCGACACCGACACCGCGGACCTGGGGCAGAATGCGATCGTCATCCGGGTCCAGCCCGACGAGGGCGTCACCATCCGCTTCGGGTCCAAGGTGCCCGGCACGCAGATGGAGGTCCGCGACGTGACGATGGACTTCGCGTACGGCTCCTCGTTCACCGAGGAGTCCCCCGAGGCCTACGAGCGTCTGATCCTCGACATGCTGCTCGGGGATCCGCCGCTCTTCCCCCGCCAGCAGGAGGTCGAGCTGTCCTGGAGGATCCTGGACCCGATCACCGACTACTGGGCGGAGTCCATGCCCCCCTCGCCCTATCGGGCGGGGACCTGGGGCCCCGAGACAGCGACCGAGATGCTCGCCCGTGACGGGCGCACCTGGAGGCGACCGTGATCACCACCCTGACCGACACCACGTCCTCGGCGATCGACAAGAAGCTCGTCGAGATCCGCGAGGAGGGCGGCGTGACCGCCCTGGGCCGTGTGCTCACGCTCATCATCGTGGCCAGCGTCGACGACCTGGCCGAGCCGCTGGCCGCCGCCGTGCGGTCCAGCCACGAGCACCCGTGCCGCGTGCTGGTCCTGCGGGCCGAGCCCGATGCCGGGTCCGACGGGCTCGACGCGGAGATCCGCGTGGGCCGGGACGCCGGCGCCGGGGAGATCGTGCTGCTGCATGCCCGCGGGCAGGTGGCCACGAGCCTCGACACGCTCGTGACGCCTCTCCTCCTGCCCGACGCCCCGATCGTCGCGTGGTGGCCCTCGAACGCGCCCTCGAGCCCGGGACAGGACGTCCTGGGGTCGATGGCCCAGCGCCGCATCACCGACGCCAAGGAGGCCGCCGCACCCAAGGCGATGCTCAAGCGTCTGCGCCGCGGGTACCGCAGCGGCGACACCGACATGGCGTGGTCGCGCATCACCAACTGGCGCGGTCTCGTGGCGTCGGCCTTCGAGATCCCCCCGATCTCGGTGCCCCGCTCCGTCTCGGTCCACGGGGACCCCAAGGATCCCTCGGTGATCCTCATGGTGTCGTGGCTGGGCACCGAGCTGGGCGTGCCCGTCGAGGTCGTGTCCGAGGACGCGACGGCGGGGACCCTGTCGGCCGTGGTGCTGCACCGCGAGGACGGCGACATCGTCCTGCGGCGCGAGTCGGAGGAGTCCGTCGTCATGACGCTGCCGGGCGGCACGTCCGACCAGCACGTGACGATGCCGCGCCGCAGCCTCTTCGAATGCCTCTCGGAGGAGCTGCGCCGCCTGGACCCCGACGAGGTCTACGGTGACGCGCTGTGCCGGGCGTTCCCCGCGATCGAGGATCCGTCCACCTTCGCGGCCGGGAAGCCGGACACCGCCGACATCGTCGGCGCCGGTCCCGCCGAGCTCGCGGGTGCCGCGGCCAAGGCGGTCGCCGGTCAGCTCGCGGCGGCGATCGCGGCGCGCGGCGTGGCCCATCTGGTGCTGACCGCAGGGACCATCGGCGTGCGCACCGTCACGGAGCTGGCCGATGCGATCCTGGCCCACGGGATCGACACGGAGAAGCTCGAGCTGTGGTGGGGCGACGAGCGTTTCGTCAACGCAGACTCCACGGACCGCAACGACAACGCGGTGCGGGCCGGCTTCCTGGACCGTCTCCCGCTGTCCGAGCACCGGGTGCACACGATGCCCTCGACCAACAGCGGCATGGGGCTGGACGACGCCGCGGCCTGGTACGGCCAGCAGCTCGACCTCGCCGGCGGCGACCGTCCCTTCCACACCCGGGGCGAGGCGTTCTTCGACGTCCTGCTGCTGGGCGTGGGACCCGACGGGCACGTCGCCTCGCTGTTCCCGGAGCATCCGGACCAGAAGGACTCGACGGTCACGACGGTGGCGGTGCGGGACTCCCCCAAACCCCCGCCGGACCGTCTGTCCCTGACCTGGCCCGTGCTGAACTCGGCACGCCATGTGGCGCTGCTGGTCTCCGGCGCGGAGAAGGCCGCGGCCGTCGCCCGGGGTCACGCCGGGATCGATGCCTGGGAGTGCCCCGCCTCGGCGGTGCGCGGCCTGGAGTCGACCACCTGGTACCTCGACGAGGCCTCCGCCGCGGACCTCTGACGCGCGGTCCCGACGACGACGGGCCCCGACCTCCGCTCAGGAGGTCGGGGCCCGTCGTCGATGCGGCGGTGCCGCGATCAGCCGGTGACGGCCATGATCGGCGCGAGCACGCCCAGGGCGATCGCGCTGAGGGCCCAGATGAGGGCCATCGTCAGGGTGAGACGGTTCAGGTTGCGTTCGGCGACGCCGGAGGATCCGGCGCCCGAGGAGATGCCGCCGCCGAACATGTCGGAGAGGCCGCCGCCCTTGCCCTTGTGCAGCAGCACGAGCAGGATCACGAGCAGACCGGTGACGGCCAGCAGCACCTGCAGGATGATCTTGACGAGAGAGAGGTCCACGTAGGGGATCCACCTTCCGGGTCGGAACGACGAGCCGTGCCAGGATACGGCACGACACGGCCCGACGCCCCGCCGGGGAGCCGGACCGTGCCGTGGCGTGACGGATCAGGCGGCGTCGGCGAAGCGCACGATCTTCGCGAACTCCTCGGCCTTGAGCGACGCGCCGCCCACGAGGGCGCCGTCGACGTCGGGCTGGGCCATGATCTCGGCGACGTTGGAGGACTTCACGCTGCCGCCGTACAGCACGCGGACGGCCTGCGCCACGCCCTGGTCGTACAGCGCGGCGAGGGTCTCGCGGATCGCTCCGCAGACCTCCTGGGCGTCCTCGGGGGTCGCGACCTCGCCGGTGCCGATCGCCCAGACGGGCTCGTAGGCGATGACGACACGGCGGGCGTCCTCGGCGGACAGGCCCTCGAGGCCGCCCTCGAGCTGGGCCACCGTGTACTCGATCTGCTTGCCGGCCTTGCGCTCGTCCAGGCCCTCGCCGACGCACAGGATCGGGGTCAGGCCCGCGGCGATCGCGGAGTTCACCTTGCGGTTGGTGACGGCCTCGCCCTCACGGTGGTACTCGCGGCGCTCGGAGTGGCCCACCAGCACGTACGTCACGTCGAGGGCGGCGAGCATCTGTCCGGAGATCTCCCCGGTGTAGGCGCCCGTCCCGACGTGCTCGGAGAGGTCCTGCGCGCCGAGGGCGAGCGGGAAGGCGTTGGTGGCGATCGAGGTCTGCGCGGTGCGCAGATCCACGAACGGCGGGATCACCGCCGCCTCCACGGTGCTCTCGTCGACGCCCTTGAGCGCCTCGCCGAGCGACTCCACGAGGGCCAGGCCCTCCTTGTAGTCGAGGTTCATCTTCCAGTTGCCCGCCATGAGCGGGGTCCGCGTGGTCATGCCCTGTCCTCCTCGAGGATCGTGATGCCCGGCAGCTCCTTGCCCTCGATCAGCTCGAGGCTCGCACCGCCGCCGGTGGAGATGTGCGAGTAACGGCTCTCGTCGAGCCCGAGTGTACGGACGGCGGCGGCGGAGTCGCCGCCCCCGACCACGGTGTAGCCGGGGCACGCGGCGACGGCCTCGGCCACCGCACGCGTCCCGCCGGAGAAGGCCTCGAACTCGAAGACGCCCATCGGCCCGTTCCAGAACACGGTCGCCGCATCGGCGATCTTGCCCGCGAACAGCTCGGAGGACCGCGGCCCGATGTCCAGACCCAGCTGGTCGGCCGGGATCTTGTCGGCATCGACGACCGTGGGGGTCGCATCGGCCGCGAACTCCGGGGCGACGACCGCGTCGACCGGGAGCACGAGGTCCACGCCGCGCTCACGCGCCGTCTCGAGGTAGCCCCGGACGGTGTCGAGCTGGTCGGCGTCCAGCAGGGAGGTGCCGATCTCGTGGCCCTGGGCCTTGAGGAACGTGAACGCCATGCCGCCGCCGATGAGGATGCGGTCGGCCTTGTGCAGCAGCGACTCGATCACGCCCAGCTTGTCGGAGACCTTGGCGCCGCCGAGGATCACCACGAAGGGGCGTGCCGGATCGTCGGTGACCCTGCGCAGCGCCTCGACCTCGCCGAGGACCAGCTGGCCCGCCGCGGACGGCAGCAGGGTGGCGACGTCATAGACCGAGGCCTGCTTGCGGTGGACCACGCCGAAGCCGTCGGAGACGTAGGCGTCGGCCAGGGCCGCGAGCTGCTCGGCGAAGGCGTGGCGCTCGGCCTGGTCCTTACTGGTCTCCCCGGCGTTGAAGCGCAGGTTCTCCAGGACGGCGATCTGCCCGTCCTGCAGGCCCGCGGCGGTCTCGCGAGCGGAGTCGCCCACGGTGTCGGTCGCGAAGGCGACCGGCTGCTCGAGCAGCTCGGAGAGCCGCTCGGCGACGGGGCGCAGGGAGTACTTCTCCTCGGGGGTGCCCTTGGGGCGGCCGAGGTGGGCCACGACGACGACGCGGGCGCCGGCGTCGAGAAGGGTGCGGAGCGTGGGGACGGAGGCGCGGACGCGCCCGTCGTCGGTGATGCGGGTGCCGTCGAGCGGCACGTTGAGGTCGCTGCGGACGAGCACGCGCTTGCCGCGCAGGTCGCCGAGCGAGGCGATGGACTTCAGCACGGGGTTTCCTCCCGGGGTCTGTGGGGTGTCGGTACGACGGGAGCCCGCCCGGCGACCGGCCCCGAGGGGCGGTGCCGGACGGGCTCCCGATGGGTCACGCGATCAGGTCGCGCCGACGGTGTGTCAGAGGCTCTTGCCGACGAGCTGCGAGAGCTCGACGAGGCGGTTGGAGAAGCCCCACTCGTTGTCGTACCACGCGAAGACCTTCACGAGGTTGCCGTTGACCTTGGTCAGGCTCGCGTCGAAGATCGACGAGTGCGGGTCGCCCTCGATGTCCTTCGAGACGATCGGGTCCTCGGTGTAGCGGAGGATGCCCTTGAGGGGCCCCTCGGCGGCCTTCTTGATGGCGGCGTTGATCTCCTCGATGGAGACCTCGCGGGACGCCTCGAAGGTGAGGTCCGTGATCGAGCCGACCGGCACGGGCACGCGCAGCGAGTAGCCGTCGAGACGGCCCTTGAGCTCCGGCAGCACGAGCGCGACGGCCTTGGCGGCGCCGGTCGTGGTCGGGACGATGTTCAGGGCGGCGGCGCGGGCACGGCGCGGGTCCTTGTGGGGCCCGTCCTGCAGCACCTGGTCCGAGGTGTACGCGTGGATCGTGGTCATGAGGCCCTTGACGATCCCGAACTCGTCGTTGAGCACCTTGGCGACCGGCGCGAGGCTGTTCGTGGTGCACGACGCGTTGGACACGATGTTGTGCGCGGCCGGGTCGTAGTCGCCCTCGTTGACGCCGATGACGAACGTGGCGTCCTCGTTCTTGGCCGGGGCCGAGATGATGACCTTCTTGGCGCCGGCCTCGAGGTGGGCCTTGGCCTTCTCGGCGTCCGTGAAGATGCCGGTGGACTCGATGACGACGTCCGCGCCGATCTCGCCCCACGGGAGCTTCGCGGGATCGCGCTCCTCGAAGGCCTTGATCCGCTTGCCGCCCACCGTGATCGACTCGTCGTCGAAGGTGACGTCCTCGGAGAGGACCCCGCCGATCGAGTCGTACTTGATGAGGTTGGCGAGGGTGGCGTTGTCGGTGAGATCGTTGACGCCCACGATCTCGATGTCCGCGCCCTGAGCGAGCGCGGCGCGCAGGAAGTTGCGCCCGATCCGACCGAATCCGTTGATGCCGACCTTGACTGTCACAGGTTCCTCCTTGGATCGCGGCCCCTGGCCGCGGGAACGGTGGTGGCGCTGTCCTCCGAGCACGCCGGGGGCGTGCGCGGGCGAACGCGCCGGAACGACCCGAGCCTACCAAGTCCGCATGACGCGTCGTGACCTGCCCGGGGGCTGGATGTCGGGGAAGGATCTCCCGTCCCCCCGAGCCTCCCATCCCGGCGCCTGTCGACCCGGGTCCAAGGTCCCGTCGGGGCGCGGGATCAGTCCTCGCCCTCGGGCAGCCCGGTCGCGGTGGAGTCGATGCCGAGCTCCTCGGCACGCTTGTCGGCCATGGCCAGCAGCCTGCGGATCCGTCCGGCGACCGCGTCCTTGGTCATCGGGGGGTCCGAGAGCCGCCCGAGCTCCTCGAGGCTCGCCTGGCGGTGCTCGAGCCGCAGGGCGCCGGCGACCCTGAGGTGGTCCGGGACCTCGTCGCCGAGGATCTCCAGGGCCCGCTCGACGCGCGCCCCGGCCGCGACGGCGGCCCGGGCCGAGCGCCGCAGGTTCGCGTCGTCGAAGTTGGCGAGGCGGTGCGCGGTGGCCCGGACCTCGCGCCGGGTGCGGCGGTCCTCCCAGGTGAGCACGGTCTGGTGGGCGCCCATGTGGGCCAGGAGGGAGGCGATGGCATCCCCATCGCGCAGGACCACCCGATCCGCTCCGCGGGCCTCGCGGGCCTTGGAGGCCACGCCGAGCCGGCGGGCGGCGCCCACCATCGCCAGCGCGGTCTCGGGACCGGGGCAGGTCAGCTCGAGCGCGGCGCTGCGGCCGGGCTCGGTGAGGGAGCCGCGGGCCAGGAACGCCCCGCGCCAGGCGGCAGCGGCATCGGCCGCGGCGCCGCCGACGACCGCGGGCGGCATGCCGCGCACGGGCCGACCGCGATGGTCGAGCAGACCGGTCTGGCGGGCGAAGGCCCCGCCGTCGGCGAGCACCCGCACGGCGTAGCGCGTGGTCCTGCGGATCCCCGTCGGTGCGAGGACGGTGACCTCGCTGGGGTGTCCGTACACGTCGACGATCGCCGTCTTGAGCCGTCGGGCCGTCGCCGAGGTGTCGACCTCGGCCTCGACGACCACGCGCCCGCCCTCGAGGTGCAGTCCCCCGGCGAAGCGCAGCAGCGCCGCGACCTCGGCCTTGCGGGCCGAGGGGCGCGTCACCGGGAGGTGCGCGAGCTCCTCCTTCACGTCACCGGTCAGTGCCATGGGCCTCTCGCGTCTCCTTCCGGGGTTCCGTGTCGTCGGCGGCGGGCTCGCCGGGCGCCGTGGGTTCGAGGTCCGAGACGTCCCCGTAGACGCCGTCGAACACGTCACGATACGCGGCGGCCAGACGCACGGGGTCATGGACGGGTCTGCCCGAACCCACCGAGACCTGGCGCAGGAGCGCCTGGATGCCATGGCGCTCGGCGTGCTCGGCGAGGTCGAAGGAGTCGTCACGGAGCGTGGGATCGGCGATCAGCGCGTCGAACCGGATCCCGTCGGCGTGCTCGAGGAGGGCGTCCAGCAGGGAGCTGGAATCCATACCCGCGGTCTCGCTGGTCCCGGCCGCGAGGTTCATCGTGATGCAGCGCCGTGCGGGGCTGGTGCGGATCGCCTCGGCGAGCTCGGGGATCATCAGGTGCGGGAGCACCGAGGTGTACCAGGAGCCGGGCCCGATGATGATCCAGTCGGCGCCGCCGATCGCGTCGAGCACCTCGACGGGCACCGTCGGCGCATCGGGCACCAGGCGCAGCTCCTCGACGCGGCCCGTGGCCACGGCGACCTCGGCCTGGCCGCGCACGGTCCGGACGGTGCCGTCGGGATCGGCGACGCGGGCCTCGATGTCCAGGGGCTCGAGCGCCATCGGCAGCACCCGGCCGCGAGCTCCCAGCAGCTCCCCCACCTTGTCGAGCCCCGCGATCGGGTCGCCGAGGATCTGCCACAGGGCGACGATCAGCAGGTTGCCCAGGGCGTGGCCGTCCAGCTCCCCGTCGGTGCGGAAGCGGTGCTGGACGACGTCGCGCCAGACGACCCCCCAGTCGGAGTCCTCGCACAGGGCCGAGAGCGCCATGCGGAGGTCCCCTGGCGGCAGCACGGGCATCTCCGCCCGGATCCGCCCGCTCGATCCCCCGTTGTCGGCGACGGTGACGACGGCCGTCAGCTCGTCGGCGAGATGGCGCAGTGCCCGCAAGTTCGCGGCGAGACCGTGGCCGCCGCCGAGGGCGACCACCGACAGCCCGCGGTCGGCCCCGACGGCGGTGTAGGGCGAGGAGGGTCGCGGTCGGGGATGTGCGAGGGGGCGCCGGGTCCCGGCCGTCACTCGCGTCCCAGGTCGCGGTGACGCACCCGGACCGGGTGCCCTGCCCGACGCAGCTCGTCGCCGATCCGCTCGGCGACGGCGACCGAGCGGTGCTTGCCGCCGGTGCAGCCGATCGCGAGCGTCGTGAAGTGCTTGTTCTCGGTCGAGTAGCCGCGCAGGACCGGGGCGATCATGTCGAGGTAGCGCTCGACGAAGTCCCGGGCGTTGGCGTCGCCCAGGACGAACGAGGACACCGCGTCGTCGGTCCCGCGCAGGGGTCGCAGCTCCGGGACCCAGTAGGGATTGGGGATGAAGCGCACGTCGCTGACGTGATCGGCCTCGATCGGGATCCCGTACTTGAAGCCGAAGGACAGGATGTTGACGGTGAGCTCCTGCTCGCGCGAGGTCCCGAACAGCGTCCGCATCTTCATCGTCAGCTGGTGGACGTTCAGCGTGGAGGTGTCGATGACCACGTCCGCGAGCCGGCGGTAGGGCTCGAGCAGCTCGCGCTCGCGGCGGATCCCCTCGAGCACGCCCTCGTCACCCTGGAGGGGATGGGGTCGACGCACGGAGTCGAAGCGCCGCACGAGCGTGCCCTCATCGGCCGTCAGCATCACCAGACGGGGGCGCAGCTCCGCGTCCCGGAGCTCGCTGACCACGTCGTAGAGCTCGGAGAACAGGGACCCGGACCGGGGATCGACGACCACCGCGAAGCGCGGCGGGCGTCCCTCGGTCTGCAGCTGGAGGTCGTAGAGCGCACGGATCACCTGGGGGGCGATGTTGTAGACGACGTACCAGCCGAGGTCCTCGAGCGCGTGCGCCGCGGTCTCGCGGCCCGCTCCTGCGAGGCCGGTGATGATGACGATCTCGCCGGGCTCCTCGTCGGTCACCGAGACCTGCTCGGCCGTCGCCTCCTCGGGCACGGCGGCCCGCACGGCCGCGGCGTCCTCGCTCGGGTTCCGGTCCGCGTCGTCGGCGGACGGCGTCCGGGGGCTCTCATCGGTGGGCACGCCGGCCCCTCCTTCTGCTCGCTGGGCGTCGGTCCTCCGCGACCCGTCGGGACCTGCCGCTCACGAGAGGATCTCCCCGGTCGCCATGTCCACCGCGGGCTGCGGCCCTTCGGAGTGTAGTGCGGCGTGGATCACCTCGGCGAGCGAGGGCCCGATGCCGGGGACCGCCACGAGCTCCTCGACGCTCGCCTCGCGGATCGCCCGGACGGTCGTGAAGGCGTCCAGCAGGGCGGTGCGCCGGGAGGGACCCAGACCGGGGATCTCGTCGAGAGCGCTGTCGTGCATCGCGCGTCCGCGCTTGGACCGGTGGTACGAGATCGCGAAACGGTGGGCCTCGTCGCGCAGTCGCTGCACGAGGAACAGGGCCTCGCTGGTGCGCGGGAGGATCACGGGATGCTCCTCGCCGGGCAGCCAGATCTCCTCGAGGCGCTTGGCGATCCCGGCGAGGGCGATGTCGGTGACACCCTTGTCGTCCATGGCGCGCTGGGCCGCCGCGACCTGCGGGGGGCCGCCGTCGACGAGGATCAGCGAGGGCGGGTACGCGAAGCGGCGCGCCTCCTCGTCGTCCTTCTCGGGCGGATGCAGATGGCGCTCGAGGCGACGGGAGATGACGTCGTACATCGATGCGGTGTCGTCGCGGGCCGCCTCGCCGTGGACGGCGTAGCGCCGGTACTCGCTCTTGCGCGGGAGCCCGTCCTCGAAGACCACCTGGGAGCCGACGACGTTGGTGCCCTGGGAGTGGGAGATGTCGTAGCACTCGATCCGCAACGGCGGCTCGTCGAGGTCCAGCGCATCCCCGAGGTCCTCGAGCGCCTTCGAGCGGGCGGTGAGGTCCCCCGCGCGGCGCAGGCGGTGCAGGCGCAGGGCCTCCTCCGCGTTCTTGGTGACGGTGTCCAGCAGGTCCTTCTTCTCGCCGCGCTGGGGGACGCGGAGATCGGCCCGTGCACCGATCAGCGCCCGCACCTCCTCGACGTGGGCCGGCATCTGGGGCACGAGCACCTCGCGGGGCACGGCGCCGTCGGCATACAGGGTGGTCAGGGCACGCTCGACGAGGTCCGCGGAGGTCGACTCGTCGAGGATCTCGGCGGTCCAGCCGCGCTGGCCGCGGATCCGCCCGCCGCGCACGTGGAACACCTGGATCGCGGCCTCGAGGTCGTCCTGGGCCATGCCGATGAGATCGGCGTCGGTCGAGTCGGACAGGACCACGGCGTTGCGCTCCATGACCTTGTTCAGGGCGCCGAGGTCGTCGCGCAGCCGCGCGGCCGTCTCGTAGTCCATCGCGGCGGAGGCCTCGCGCATCCGCTTCTCGATCTGCCGGGTGTACTTGGCGGTGTTGCCCGCCATGAAGTCGCAGAACTGCTCGGCGAGGTCGCGGTGGTCCTCCGGGGTGATCTGCCCGACGCAGGGGGCCGAGCACTTGTCGATGAAGCCCAGGAGGCAGGGGCGCCCCGAACGCTCGGCGCGGCGGAACACCCCGGCGGTGCAGGTGCGCACCGGGAACACCCGCAGGAGCAGGTCGACGGTCTCGCGGATCGCCCAGACATGGGTGTACGGGCCGAAGAAGCGGTCCCCCTTGAGCTTGGCCCGCCGTGTCACGTGGATGCGGGGATACGTCTCCCCCATCGTCACCGCGAGATACGGGTAGGACTTGTCGTCGCGGAACTTGACGTTGAACCGGGGGTCGAACTCCTTGATCCACGTGTACTCCAGCGTCAGCGCCTCGACCTCGCTGGTCACGACGGTCCACTCGACGCTCGCGGCGGTCGTGACCATCCTCCGGGTGCGCGGATGCAGACCGGCGACGTCCTGGAAGTAGTTGGACAGGCGCGCGCGGAGGTTCTTGGCCTTGCCGACGTAGATGACACGGCCGTCCGCGTCGCGGAAGCGGTAGACCCCGGGCGAGACCGGGATGGTCCCGGGGGCGGGGCGATAGGTGGCCGGATCCGCCACGGCTCAGCTCCCCTGTGCGGCGTGCGCCCCCACGACCGCGGCGTGACGCCCCTCGAGCACGTGGCGCAGGAAGCGCCCGGTGTGGGACTCCTCGACGCACGCGATCTCCTCGGGGGTTCCGGTCGCGACGATCCGGCCGCCGCCGCTGCCGCCCTCGGGGCCGAGGTCGATGACGTGGTCGGCCGTCTTGATGACGTCGAGGTTGTGCTCGATGACGATGACGCTGTTGCCCTTGTCCACGAGGTGCTCGAGCACGCCCAGCAGCTTGCGGACGTCCTCGAAGTGCAGGCCGGTGGTGGGCTCGTCCAGGACGTAGATGGTGCGTCCCGCGGAGCGCTTGTGCAGCTCCGAGGCGAGCTTGACCCGCTGCGCCTCGCCGCCGGAGAGGGTGGGCGCGCTCTGGCCCAGCCGCACGTACCCCAGGCCCACGTCGCACAGGGTGGCGAGCTGCCGGTGGATCGCCGGGACCGCCTCGAAGAAGTCCACGGCCTCCTCGATGGGCATGTCGAGCACCTCGGCGACGTTGCGACCCTTGAAGTGCACCTCGAGGGTCTCGCGGTTGTACCGCGCCCCGTGGCACACCTCGCACTGGACGTAGACGTCCGGCAGGAAGTTCATCTCGATCTTGATGGTGCCGTCGCCCGAGCAGGCCTCGCAGCGGCCTCCCTTGACGTTGAAGGAGAAGCGGCCGGCCTTGTAGCCGCGGACCTTCGCCTCGGCGGTCTGGGCGAACAGGGTGCGCACGCGGTCCCACACCCCGGTGTACGTGGCGGGGTTCGAGCGCGGGGTCCGGCCGATGGGCGACTGGTCGACGTGGACCACCTTGTCCAGGTGCTCGAGGCCCTCGACGCGCTTGTGGCGCCCCGGGACGGTGCGGGCGCGGTTGAGGTCGCGTGCGAGCACCTGATAGAGGATGTCGTTGACCAGCGTGGACTTGCCCGATCCCGAGACGCCCGTGACGGCGGTGAGCACGCCCAGCGGGAAGGAGACGTCCACGCCGTGGAGGTTGTTCTCCCGGGCGCCGATGACCTTCAGGGCGCGTTTCGGGTCGATCTTCCGGCGCTCGGAGGGCACGGGGATCGACAGCTCGCCGGAGAGATAGCGGCCCGTGAGGGACTCCGGGTTGCGCCGGAGCTCCTCGACGGAGCCGGAGTGGATCACGCGGCCGCCGTGCTCCCCCGCCAGCGGGCCGATGTCGACCACCCAGTCCGCGGCGTTGAGGGTGTCCTCGTCGTGCTCGACGACGATCAGGGTGTTGCCCAGGTCCCGCAGACGGGTGAGCGTCCCGATCAGGCGCTCGTTGTCCCGCTGGTGCAGTCCGATCGACGGCTCGTCCAGGACGTACAGCACGCCCACCAGGCCCGAGCCGATCTGGGTGGCGAGCCGGATCCGCTGGGCCTCGCCGCCCGACAGCGTGCCCGCGGCGCGCCCCAGGTTCAGGTAGTCGAGGCCGACGTCGAGCAGGAAGCCCAGACGCGCGAGGATCTCCCGCAGCACGGCGTCGGCGATCTGGCGCTCACGCTCACCGAGCTCGAGGTGGGAGAGGAAGTCGCGGGCGTCGGCGATCGACATGTCGCAGACCTCGGCGATCGAGCGGCCCGCGACCGTCACGGCGAGGATCTCCGGACGCAGGCGGGCACCGCGGCACGCGGGGCACGGGACCTCGCGCATGAACTGCTCGTAGCGCTCCTTGGCCCATTCGGACTCGGTGTCGTCGTGCCGTCGCTCCAGGAAGAACAGGACGCCCTCGAAGCCCGTGGAGTAGGTGCGCTCGCGGCCGAACCGGTTGCGGTACTTCACGTGGACCTTGTGGTCCCTCCCGTTGAGGAGGGCGTCCTTGGCGCGCTCGGGCAGGGCGCGGAAGGGCGTGTCCATCGAGAACGCGAGGTCCTCGGCGAGGCCCGTCATGACCTGCTGGTGGTAGTCGGCCTGGCCCATCGTCCAGGGGGCGATCGCGCCCTCGGCGAGGGTGAGGTCCTCATCGGGGATCACGAGCTCCGGATCGACCTCGAGGCGCATGCCGATGCCGCTGCACTCGGGGCAGGAGCCGTACGGGGCGTTGAACGAGAACGCCCGGGGCTCGATGTCGTCGAGGGTCAGGGGGTGGTCGTTGGGGCAGGCGCGCTTCTCGGAGAAGCGGCGCTCACGGGCCGGGTCACCCTCGTCGAGGTCGACGAAGTCGATGAGGAGGATCCCCTCGGCCAGCCGCAGGGCCGTCTCGACGGAATCCGTCAGACGGCGGCGCGCGTCGGGCTTGGCCGCGAGGCGGTCCACGACGACCTCGATGGTGTGCTTGTACTTCTTGTCGAGGGTGATCTCCTCGTCGAGGCGGCGCACCTGGCCGTCCACCCGCGCCCGCGCGTATCCCTGGGCGCGCAGGGAGCTGAGGAGATCCGCGTGCTCGCCCTTGCGGCCGCGGACCACGGGCGCCAGGACCTGGAAGCGCGTGCCGGCCTCGAGGGCCAGCAGGACGTCGACGATCTGCTGCGGGGACTGCGAGGAGACCCTCTCGCCGCAGACCGGGCAGTGCTGGATGCCGGCGCGTGAGAACAGCAGACGGAGATAGTCGTACACCTCGGTGATGGTGCCGACGGTCGAGCGCGGATTGCGGTTGGTGGACTTCTGGTCGATCGAAACTGCGGGAGAGAGCCCTTCGATGAAGTCCACCGAGGGCTTGTCCATCTGCCCCAGGAACTGCCGCGCATAGGCGGACAGGGATTCGACGTACCGCCTCTGCCCCTCGGCGAAGATGGTGTCGAAAGCCAGGGAGGACTTCCCGGATCCGGACAGCCCCGAGAACACCACCAGGGCGTCCCGGGGGATCTCGATGTCGACGTTCTTGAGGTTGTGCTCTCGCGCACCACGGACGACCAGCGTTTCACTCACCGCGCCATCCTACGAGCGCCCCCCGACGAACGAGCGCGAGGTCTTTGTCACCGCAGGGCCCAGGCGAGATGGAACACCTCGGGTCGGGCCCGGGCGGCGATACTGGGACGATGACGAGCGCCGACGGCCCCCGACCCGACACCTACACCGGCGAGACCGCCCCGGGCGGGCCGACCGCGCTGCGGGTCCTGCCGAGCCTGATGATCCGCAAGGCCTCCGTCGGCCCGATGGACAACAGCGCCTACCTGCTCACGTGCCGCGTCTCCGGCGCGCAGCTGCTCGTCGACGCCGCGGCCGATGCCCCCCGGCTCGAGCGCCTGGTGCGGGAGGGCTCCTCCACCTCGCGTCTGGACACCATCGTCACGACGCACAGCCACCACGACCACGTGGGTGCGCTGGCCGCCCTCGTCCGCGCGACCGGGGCTCGTACCGCGGCCGGTGCGGCGGACGCCCCGGACATCGCCGTCCTCACGGACGTGCTGCTCCGGGACGGCGACGTGCTGCGCGTGGGCGTCCACGACCTGGAGGTGATCGGCCTGCGCGGCCACACCCCGGGAAGCATCGCCCTGCTCTACCGAGGCGGCGAGGACGGCGACCATCTGTTCACGGGCGACTCGCTGTTCCCCGGAGGGGTGGGAGCCACCCAGGGGGACGCCGAGCGCTTCTCCCGTCTGCTCGACGACGTCACCGCGCGCATCTTCGACCGGCTCGGGGACTCCACCTGGGTCTATCCCGGACACGGACCGGACACGACCCTGGGTGCCGAGCGCCCCCAGCTGGCCGCGTGGCGCGAACGCGGCTGGTGACGGACCCGAGGGATGCGACGGTCTCCTCGGCCGACGGGGCCGGCGGAGCTGACGGAGCCGACGGAGCCGACGGAGCCGACGGAGCCGACGGGCTCAGCGTGCTGGGCATCGCCGGCGATGGCGGGTTCGTGATCGTCGACCTCGATCGGCAAGGTCATGAGACAGGTCGCATCACGGGCGCCGCGGAGGACCTGGCCCCGGCGGTGCGCCTGCACGAGCAGCGGCGCTCCCCGCGCTGGGTGCTCGCCGACAGCGCCGAGGCCTGCCCTCCCCTGCTCGCCGACGGCGTGCGCCTGGCACGGGCGCACGATCTGCGTCTCGTCCACAGGATCCTCGCGGGCTCGGAGCTGGTGCGGGACCCCGGACCGCTCCGGGGCGCGGCCGCGTGGGCGGCACCCCTGGAGGAGCACGTGCCCTCTCCCGAGGAGCACGCCGCGCTGTTCGAGCTCGGTGCGTCCTCCGGCGGCGGGAGGGGCGGTGTGCCCCACGGCATCGACGAGATGCTCGCCGAGCTCGCCCGCCAGCGCACCGCCATCGAGGGCTCCGACGGCCCCGACCGTCTCCGACTCCTGGCCGCCGGGGAGTCGGTGGGCGGGCTCGTGGCCGCGGAGCTGCACGCGGCGGGCATCCCCTGGGACGTCGAGGCGCACGACGCGATCCTGCGCGCGGTCCTCGGTCCGCGCCCCGCGCACGAGCAGACACCGCCGGAGATGGTGCGCGCCGCGGCCGAGGTCCGCACCGCCCTGGGTGATCCGCGCGTCGGCCTCGACTCCCCGCCCCGGCTGCTGCGCGCCCTGCATCGCGCCGGCATCGACGCGCCCTCGACCTCGCGCTGGGACCTCGAGGCGATCGATCACCCCGCGATCGCGCCCCTGCTGCGGTACAAGAAGCTCTCCCGTCTGCACACCGCCAACGGCTGGAACTGGATCCGCACCTGGGTCCACGAGGGCCGCTACCGCCCCCTGTACGCACCCGGGGGTGTCGTCACCGGGCGCTGGGCCGCCAGCGGCGGCGGGGCGCTGCAGATCCCCCGCCTGCTGCGTCCCGTGCTCACGGCCGATCCGGGATGGGTCCTGGTCGGAGCCGACGTCGCCCAGCTGGAGCCGCGCGTGCTCGCGGCGATGTCCGGGGACACGGCCATGGCGCGCGCCGGGGCCGGGCAGGACCTGTACGCCGGGATCGTCGATGCCGGCATCGTCCCGACCCGCCAGGAGGCCAAGATCGCGGTCCTCGGGGCCCTGTACGGCGGCACCACCGGGGACAGCGGACGCCTGGTGCCCCGCCTGCGCAGCACCTTCCCGGTGGCGATGGCGCTCGTCGACGAGGCCGCACGCACCGGGGAGCGCGGAGGGACGGTGACCACGCTGCTCGGCCGCTCGTCCCCGCCGCCCGAGGAGCGCTGGTCGCGCTCCCAGAGGACGGCGAACGGTCCCGATGCGTCCGAGGCCGAGCAGGCCCTCGCCCGCCGCAGCGCGCGGGACCGGGGCCGGTTCACCCGGAACTTCGTGGTCCAGGGCACCGCGGCGGAGTGGGCCCTGACCTGGATCGCGCTGGTCCGTCAGTCCTTGGACGGGCTGGACCCCGTGCCCGAGCACGCGGCCGCTGCGCGATCGGGCCCGGTCGCCGCGCATCGTGCCCACCTCGTGTACTTCCTGCACGACGAGATCGTCGTGCACGCGCCACGAGAGCACGCGGACGCGGCGGCGGCGGCGATCCGAGCGGCCGCCGAGGGAGCCGGGCGACTCCTGTTCCCCGGCAGCGAGGTCGACTTCCCCCTGGACCTCGAGATCCGGGACCCGTCCGCGCTCCCCTGATCCCGGAGCGCACGAGAGCCCCGCGGCGATGCCGCGGGGCTCTCGTGGAGGTGATGCGGACGACTCAGGCGTCGACGTTGGCGGTGTGACGGTTCACCGCGGCGCGCAGCAGTGCGAGGTTGGTCCCCTGACGCTCGGCGGCGAGGTACAGGAACACGTGCGGGGAGAGCAGCTTGATGAGGTGCAGCTGGTCGTCCAGGGTCAGCAGCATGTCGTCCAGACGCGAGTTCAGACCGAGGGCACGGATCGTCTTGATCTTGGCCTTGACCATCTCGCTGTTGTAGGCGCTGGCCACATCGAGATCGAAGTCCGGACGGCGCGACACAGAGGTCAGCGGCATCCCGGACTCGATGTCGACGACGGAGGCGCCGATGAACCCGTTGATGTCGCCGGCGATGGCCTCGATCATCTCGTTGAGCTTCTCCTGCGATGCCATGGATTCTCCTTCAGATGGTGTGCCGCGCAATGGCGGTCACGACGTCCTTGCCCGGCACAGCATAAGGTGTGAAAGCGACAAGCGGCATATGACGCCGGAAACGTCCGCTTCCGATGGTCGGACCTGTCACAATTCACCACGAACCCGACGGAAAGACCCCGGCACCGCCGAGGAAGGCCCTCACCTCATGACCAGACCCCGCACCGCGGCGAACCGCGCCGCCGACGCCGGGACCGGGCGCCCCTCGCTCGACCACGGTCGTCGAGCCCGGCATCACCTGGGCACGGCTGCGCGTCATCGCGTCGTGTTCGCCGGCCCGGTGGGCGTGGGCAAGACCACCGCCGTGCGCGTCCTGACCGATGTCGACGCGGTCGACACCGAGGTCCCGATCTCGGCTCCGGCCTCGTCCGAGGATCGTGCCGTCCCCGGCAAGCTCACCACGACGGTCGGGATCGACTACGGCATCTGGAAGCCCACCGAGGACCTGTCCGTCGCACTCGTCGGCACCCCCGGACAGGATCGTTTCGGGACCGCTCGCGCCTCGCTGCTCGCGCCGCACTCGCGCGTGGTGCTGTGGGCCTTCGGCGACGGGGATCAGCTGGTCGACGACGTCCGGTCCTGGCTCGACACGGTGGCGTCTCCCGTGGTGCACCGCCGCATGGCGATCGCCGTCACCCGGACCGACGACGGCGCCAACGCCGCCCGTGCGGCGCTCGCACCGCTGCTCGCCGAGCACAACGTCCCCACCGCTCCGGTCCTCGCCGTCGATCCGCGCGACCGCGACGCCGTCATGCGGGTCGTGTGCGCGGCCCTCGACCTCCCGGAGGGAGCACGATGACCGAACCCGCCGAGACCGCCGAGCTCGACAGCCTGCATCTCCACCCCTCGATCGCGGCGGACTGGGACGTCTGGTCGATCGTGATCGCCCAGACCGCGCTGCGCCGGCTGGAGCAGGTCAGGGAGTCGTTCCCCGAGATGTCGGCGGCGGTGCTCGCGAGCGCCGACGGCATGCACGTGTGCTCCCTGGGCGTGGATGTCGACGACGCCGAGCGCCTCGCGGCCATGAACAGCTCGCTGTTCGGGGTGGCGCGCGCCGAAGCGCAGATCATGGTCGCGGACACGGACCCCGCGGCGCGGACGGTCGTGACCATCACGATCGGCAACGTCCAGACGGCCGTGCTGGGGCTCATCGTCGAGCCCTTCGGTCAGCTCCTGCTGGCGATCAGCGCGCAGGACGTGCAGCTGGGGACGCTCATGATCACGGCGAGGACCGCCGCGACCGAGATCGCGACGCTCCTCGGGGAAGCCGCACCGCCGACGCTGTGAGGCGGCAGGCGCGCTGTCTGACGGAGCCGCCCACGCTGTGAGGCGGACGGCGAGCTCTCAGGCCGAGCCGCCCTGGACCTGCCGCAGCTCCTTCTTGAGCTCACCGACCTCGTCGCGCAGGCGCGCCGCGACCTCGAACTGCAGGTTCTCCGCGGCTTGGTGCATCTGGGCGGTCATCTCGTCGACCATCGCGCTGAGCGCACCGACGGGATCATCGCCGAGGTCCACCGTGCGGGCACCGACGTTGTCGAGCACCTGTGCGCGCGCACGGTCGCGCGCGACCCGCTCCTTGCCGGAGCGGTAGTCCGTCGACAGCAGCGTGTCGGTGTCGATGTCCTCGCGCGCGAGCATGTCCGTGACGTCGGCGATCCGCTTGCGCAGCGGGGTCGGGTCGATGCCGTGCTCGGTGTTGTAGGCGACCTGCTTCTCGCGCCGGCGGTTGGTCTCGTCGATCGCCTGCTGCATCGAGTCGGTGATGCGGTCGGCGTACATGTGCACCTGGCCCGAGACATTGCGGGCGGCACGTCCGACCGTCTGGATGAGCGAGGTCCGGGAGCGCAGGAACCCCTCCTTGTCGGCGTCGAGGATCGCCACGAGGGACACCTCGGGCAGGTCCAGGCCCTCGCGCAGGAGGTTGATGCCCACGAGCACGTCGTACTCCCCGACGCGCAAGGAGCGGAGCAGCTCGACACGGCGCAGCGTATCGACGTCGGAGTGCAGGTACTGGACCCGCACTCCCTGCTCCAGCAGGTAGTCGGTCAGGTCCTCGGCCATGCGCTTGGTCAGGGTCGTCACGAGCACGCGCTCGTTCTTGGCGACCCGGTCCTCGATCTCTGCGCGGAGGTCGTCGATCTGGCCCTTGATGGGCTTGACGATGATCTCGGGGTCCACGAGGCCGGTGGGCCGGATGATCTGCTCGACGACCCCGTCGGAATGCTCGAGCTCGTAGGCGGCGGGCGTCGCCGAGAGGTACACGGTCTGGCCCACGCGCTCGGTGAACTCCGAGAAGGTCAGCGGGCGGTTGTCGAGCGCCGAGGGCAGGCGGAACCCGAAGTCGACGAGGGTGCGCTTGCGGGAGCGGTCCCCCTCGTACATCGCGCCGATCTGCGGGACGGTCACGTGGGATTCGTCCAGGACCAGCAGGAAGTCCTCGGGGAAGTAGTCGAGCAAGGTGTTGGGGGCGGTGCCGGCCGCGCGTCCGTCGAGGTGGCGCGAGTAGTTCTCGACGCCGTTGGTCGTGCCCATCTGGCGCAGCATCTCGAGGTCGTGGGTGGTGCGCATCCGAAGGCGCTGGGCCTCGAGGAGCTTGTTCTGGCCCTCGAGCTCGCTGAGGCGCTCCCCCAGCTCCTCCTCGATCGTGCCGATCGCGCGCGCGAGCCGCTCGGGCCCGGCCACGTAGTGCGAGGCCGGGAAGATGTGGATGGAGTCCTCCTGGCGGATCACCTCACCGGTGACGGGGTGCAGGGTGTAGAGGGCGTCGATCTCGTCGCCGAAGAACTCGATGCGGATCGCGAGCTCCTCGTACATCGGGATGATCTCGACGGTGTCCCCGCGCACCCGGAAGGTTCCGCGGACGAAGGACACGTCGTTGCGGTCGTACTGCATGTCCACGAAGCGCCGCAGCAGGTCGTCGCGGTCGATCTGCTCGCCCACCGCGAGGCGCACCATCCGGTCCACGTACTCCTGGGGGGTGCCCAGACCGAAGATGCAGCTCACGGAGCTCACGACGATCGTGTCGCGCCGGGTCAGCAGCGAGTTGGTCGCCGAGTGGCGGAGCCGCTCGACCTCCGCGTTGATGGCGGAGTCCTTCTCGATGTAGGTGTCGGACTGCGGGACGTAGGCCTCGGGCTGGTAGTAGTCGTAGTAGGACACGAAGTACTCGACGGCGTTGTGGGGCAGAAGCTCGCGGAACTCGCTCGCGAGCTGGGCGGCGAGGGTCTTGTTGTGCGCCATCACGAGGGTGGGGCGCTGGAGCTCCTCGATGAGCCAGGCGGTCGTCGCGCTCTTGCCGGTGCCCGTGGCGCCCAGCAGCACGACGTCCTGCTCGCCGGCGCGGATCCTCCGGGAGAGCTCGGCGATCGCCGCGGGCTGATCGCCCGAGGGGGTGTATTCGGAGATCACCTGGAAGGGGTGCTCCGTACGGGTGAGATCGGTGACCGGGCGCATGGGCACGAGCCTACGTCCGCCCTCCGACAGACGAGGCACACGCGGTGCTGGGTGCCTGTGGCGCGCGTCGGGCTCCCGGTCCCTCAGCGCGTGACGGGGATCCCCGTGATCCGCCAGAGGTCCGCGACGAGCTGGATCGTGACCTCGTCCCCCACCGGGGTGTCCCGCGGCTAGATCAGCTCGACGACCCGCGGCTCGCCGGAATCCAGGCGCTGGGTGCTCTGGGAGTCCGTGAGCGGCCTGTTCGATCGGCGCGGACCGCCGAGCGCGTGAGCGACCGACAGGTGGGCGACGCTGCCGTCGATCACCGCGATGTCGAAGTGCGACTTGTCGTCCGCGATCCCCTCCGGCATCTCGACCGTCCCGCTCTGGTTGCCGGGGCCGAAGATCGAATCGATCTCCCCGTCGGTCCTCGTCAGGGAGACCGTGACGACCAGGTGCCCCGTGATGATCCGGGCCTCCTCCGCCCGGAACTCGAGCTCCACCGAGCCGTCCGCCCAGGCCACGGGGTCCGGCGCGGTCGAGGTCGGTCCGTCGAAGGCGTTCGGCGCGTTCGCCCCCTCCGGGGCGGTCGACGTCTCCGGGGTCCGGATCGTGAGCTCGACCCGGCGGTTCATGGCCTTGCCCGCGGACGTGGTGTTCGAGGCGACCGGCGCGGACTCCCCCGTGCCGTCGATCGCCAGGGGGTACCGGGTGGTGTCGATCCTGGCGCCGAGGGCGTCGGCGACCGCCTGGGCAGGTCTGCGCGACAGGTCGAGGTTGTAGGCGTCCTCGTCGACGTCGTCGGTGTGGCCGACGACCTGGACCTCCCCGGGCTCGTGGTCCTGGATCACGAGTGCGGCGTCGGTGATCACCTGGTCGGCCTCGGCCGTGAGGTCGGCAGCGCTCGAGGCGAACAGGACGTCCGAGCCCAGGCTGACGGTCGTGGACTCCTCAGTGCTGGTCCGTCGGGTCTGGCGCTCGAGGTCGACGGTGCAGGAGATCATCGGCGACACCGGCGCCTCTGCGACGGGCGTGTCCAGGATCGGATCGAGCCCCTCGATGACGGGGGCTCGCCGTCCACGACCGGTACCCCGGTCACCAAGCGCGCCGTGGGCAGGTACACGGCGAGCTCGTCTGCCCCGAGGTCGCCGTACACGAGCTGGATCATGCCGGACACCTGCTGCTGCTCGTCCGTCTCCGCCCGGGATTCGTAACTCGACAGGAGCATGCCGTCCGCGTCGCCATCGAGCGCCACCGAGGCCACCAGGTCCCGCTCCAGGTCCACCAGTCGCGCCCCCATCCCGGCCCGGAAGTCCAGGGAGGCACCTCCCCGCCCCTGCGACACGTAGTACGCGACGCCGAGGTCCGCCAGGTCGCCGTGCGGATCCTCCGCCGTGAGATCGATGGTCAGGATCAGATGCCCGCGGGAACGGACGATCGGGCGCACCCCGATCCTGATGTGGGCACGGCCGCGCGCCGATCACGCGCCGCGCGGAGCGGCTCATAATGCCGCGACCGGGGGCGATACCGGTTTCGCGCCGGTCCGTCCGCATTCATCGGGCGAGCAGGTCGTGCGCCCTGTCGAGCTGATGGCGCGCCCGGTGCGCGAGGAGCGCCGCATCGCCGGTGTTCAGCACCAGCAGATCGCTGCGGCGGATCCGCTCCAGGTCGTCGACCTGTGCCGCCATGACGGACTCGGCATAGGCCCGGTCGCGACCACGGTCACGGGCGATCCGCGAGATCCGGTCCTCCCTCCGGGCCAGGACGCTCACGAGCACGGCGAAGTCCCCGTCCCGATGCTTCTCCAGCAGGAGTGGGCTGTCGTGCACGACGACCTCGATCCCCCGTGCGGCCGCCTCGACCTCCTGCCGCGCGACGGCGTCGTCGACCCGGCTCAGCACGATCCGCTCGAGGTCCTCGCGGGCGCGCGGATCGGAGAAGACCCGTGCCGCCAGGCGCGGGCGGTCCACGGTCCCGCCGTCGAGCAGGATCTCCGGTCCGAAGCGCGCGACGGCCTCGTCGACACCGGGCCCGGGGACGTCGAGCACGGCACGGGAGAGCGCGTCGAGGTCGATGACCGTCTCCCCCGCTCGACGCCAGAGATCGGCGACCGTGCTCTTGCCCGCACCGATGCCGCCGGTCAGCCCGATCCTGCGCATGATCATCGCCCCACTCTACGGAGCGTCACACGGGTGCCCGACCGGTGTGCCTGCACGGTAGATTCGCTCGGTGCCACCCGAACAGCTGCTCGCCTCCAACGACCTCCTGCGGGCGCTCGACCTCGTGGGCGTGGTCGTCATGGGGATCACCGGCGGAGCGCTCGCGGGACGGCTGCGCTTCGACGCGGTGGGCTTCGCCGCGATCGGGATCGTCTCCGGGCTCGGCGGCGGGATCCTGCGCGACCTGATCCTGGACCAGGGCACTCCCGCGGCCTTCGCGGGGCCCTGGTACCTGGTGTGCGCCCTGGGCGGAGCAGCCTTCTCCTACCTCGTCGCGACGGACGGTCGGACCTGGCGCCGCGCGACCACCCTGCTGGATGCCCTCGCGCTGGGGCTGTGGGCCGCGGCGGGCACCGCGAAATCGCTCGACGCCGGTCTCGATCCGCTGCCGGCGATCCTGCTGGGGGTGGTCTCCGCCGTGGGCGGGGGTGCCGTGCGGGACGTGATCGTCGGACGGGTCCCCGCGATCTTCGGCGGTGGCCCCCTGTATGCGACGAGCGCGCTGGTCACGGCGATCGGCACGTGGACCGTGCTCTCCCTGGGCCTGCCGGGGCCGACGATCCTGGGCGCCGTGGCGCTCGGAGCCGGACTCGCGATCCTCGCCGCCTGGCGCCGCTGGGGCCTCCCCCAGCACCAGGAATGGCAGGTCACGCTCTCGGCGCCCCAGCTGAAGTCCCTCGTCCGGCGGGTGCGGCGCAGCGAGCGCCGTCGGCTGGTCCTGGAGACCGGGTCGATCCCCGCGCAGACCCAGCTCGCCGGGGCCGACGAGCTGACGCAGGATGCGACGGCCGCGGACGACTCCGCCGAGGAGTACACGCGCGCGCCCGAGGGCTCGGGATCCGGGATCGACGGACCGGAATCCGCGCGTCGCCGCTTGCCCGGGACCGAGCAGGCCCAGGAGGAGCCGGGGCGCGGCTGACGCTGCGGGAGGGCCCGGGATGCACCCGGGCCGGCCGGATGCGGCGGCAGGCGCGGTCGCCTCGGGCGTGTGGACGCGGAGGCCTCAGGGCTCGAGCAGGTCCAGGGCGCGGGCGACGTCGTCGGCCCGGAGCTGGCCGGGTGCCGAGGCCCCGCCGACCGTGCCGAACGTGGCCACGGATCCGTAGCGGCCCCCGACCAGGCGGGACACCGCTCCGAGCGGGCCCATGCTCATCGTGACGAGCGGGACCCGTGCCCCGTGGTCGCGGAACCGGGCCGTGGCCCGCAGCAGCGTCAGCACGTCGCGGGGCTCCTGCGGCATCACGGCGAGCTTGGCGAGGTCCGCTCCCGTGTCCTGCAGGCGGAACAGGGCCTCCACGATCTCGTCCTCCGGGGGCGTCCGGTCGAGCACGTGCCGCGAGGCGATGGTCGGGACGCCGAGCGCGCGGGCGCGTTCGAGGACGGCGGGAAGCTGCGCGCCGAGGGCCGCGACCTCGACGTCCAGCAGCTCGGCGCCGCCGGCGTCGAGGACCGCCGCGCACAGGTCCCCCAGCGCCGTCCCCGAGATCGCCCGGGAGCCGCCCTCAGCGGCCGTGCGGACGGTGACGAGCAGGCCCGGACGCGGAACCGTCGCCTCGAGGTCCGCGCGCAGGCGAGGGAGCTGCGCGCCCACGGCCTCGCGGTGCGCCTCCTCGGTCAGCGAGGGCTCGAAACGATCGACCCGCCACTCCACGATGTCGATCCGGTGCCCCGGCAGCGCGCGTACCTCGGCCTCGAGCCCTGCGGGGTCGGCGGCGGTGAGGGGGACGACGAGGGCGGGCCGTCCCGGTCCGAGCGTCCGCCCCCGCACGAGGACCGATGGCGCGGGCGTCGTCATCCCTCAGCCCTCGTCCGCGGTGACCGCAGCGTAGGCCGCGAGCAGCAGCGCGGGATCCGGGCCCTCGAGGCGTGTGGGCCGTCCGATGCCGTCCAGGACGATGAAGCGGAGCATGCCCGCGCGGGTCTTCTTGTCGCGCCGCATCTCGTCCTCCAGGCGCGGCCACTGCCGGGACCGGTAGCTGGTGGGCAGGCCGAGCGAGGTGAGGATCCGACGATGGCGATCGACGTCGGCCTCGGGGAGCTTGCCGGCGAGGTGGGAGAGCTCGGCCGCGAACATCATGCCCACCGACACCGCGGCCCCGTGGCGCCACTGGTAGCGCTCGTTGTGCTCGATCGCGTGCCCCAGGGTGTGCCCGTAGTTGAGGAACTCGCGGCGCCCGGTGTCGGATTCGCGGAGGTCCGCGGAGACGACGTCCGCCTTGACGCGGATGCCGCGCTCGAGGACCTCGCGGAAGGCGTCGCTCGTGGTGTCGAGCACCGCGGCGGGGTCGGCCTCGGCGAGCTCGAGGATCCGCTCGTCGGCGAGGAAGCCCGCCTTGACGGCCTCGGCGAGCCCCGCCGCGGTGTCGTGCGCGCCGAGGCCGCCCAGCACGTCGAGGTCCTCGATCACGGCGATCGGCGGATGGAAGGCGCCGACGAGGTTCTTGCCCTCGGAGGTGTTGATCCCGGTCTTGCCCCCGATCGCCGCATCGACCATCGCGGCGACGGTCGTGGGGATCTGCAGCACCTCGACCCCGCGCAGCCAGGTCGCCGCGACGAACCCCGCGAGGTCCGTGGCGGCGCCGCCGCCGAGCCCGATCACGAGATCCTTCCGCCCGATCTCGGCCTGCCCGCACACCTGCCAGAGGAAGCCTGCGACCTGGGCGGTCTTGGCCTCCTCGCCGTCCGGGATCTCCGCGAGGAACGCGTCGCGCCCGGTGTCGGAGATGGTCGTGCGCAGCTCATCGGCCACGGCGCGCAGGGACGGCTGATGGACGACCATCACGCGGCGCGCCCGCTCGGGCAGGTGCTCGCCCACGGTCGCGAGCAGGCCACGGCCCACGAGCACCGGGTAGGAGCCCTCGGGGGTCGCGACGTCGATGCGGGTGGTGGTCATGAGGAGGCCTCTCGATCGGTCGGTGTCGCGGCGTCGTGGGCCGCGCGGGGGTGTCGGGTGCCGTGCGTCCGTCCCTCGAGGGTGCGGTCAATGCGTCGGGCGACGGCGACGGGTCCGCGGCCGGCCCCGTCGATGGTGTGCACCGCGAGCTCGCGGTAGGCGGGCATGCGCGTGGCGGTGATGCGGCGCCAGGCCACCATGGGGTCCTCGCCGGCCAGCATCGGTCGTCCCCGCCCGCCGCGCAGGCGGTGGCGGGCGGTGCGGTCGTCGACCGTCAGGAGGATCACCGTGTGGCCGAGGAGCCGGTCCCCGCTCGCGGGCGTCAGGGGGGCTCCGCCCCCGAGCGCGAGGACCCCGTCGTGCGTGGCCAGCAACTCGGCGAGGACGCGCGCCTCCACGTCGCGGAACCCGCTCTCCCCCTGGGCCTCGAAGATCTCCGGGATGCTCCTGCCCTCGCGTCGCTCGATCTCGTGATCGAGGTCGAGGAAGTCCACGCCCCACATGCGGGCGAGGGAGCGTCCCACCCGGGTCTTGCCCGCGGCCATGGGGCCGATGAGGACCGCGCGCGGTCCCACCTGTGCCACCGACCGGTCGCGCTCGGGGAGCTCGTCCTCCGGACGGCGGTTCACGGGCGGTCGCCGGCCGCGTCCTCCCGGCCCGTCCGCTGCAGCGCCAGGGTCGCGGCGAGGTGCGCGTCGATCTCCGTCACCGAGTCCCCGCCGGACTTCTCCAGGAGCAGGTCCGCGAGGGTCAGGGCGACCATGGCCTCGGCGATCACCGCGGCCGGCGCCACGGCGCAGACGTCGGAGCGCTGATGGTTGGCGGTCCCGGCCTCCCCGGTGGCGAGGTCGACCGTGCGCAGCGCGCGGGGCACGGTCGAGATCGGCTTGAGGGCTCCGCGCACCCGCACGACCTCGCCGTTGCTCATCCCGCCCTCGAGCCCACCGGCACGGTTGGACACGCGGGCGGTGCCGGCGGGGCCGCCGGTGCTCGGCACGATCTCATCGTGGGCGACGGACCCGCGACGGGCGGCGGACGCGAAGCCGTCGCCGATCTCGACGCCCTTCATGGCCTGGATCGACATGATCGCCTGGGCGAGCCGGCCGTCGAGGCGGCGGTCCCACTGGGTGTGGGAGCCCAGGCCCACGGGGACTCCGTACGCCAGGACCTCGACGACGCCACCGAGGGTGTCGCCGTCCTTCTGGCAGGCGTCGACCTCGGCGACCATCGCGGCGGAGGTCCCGGGGTCGAAGCAGCGCAGGGGGTCCTCGTCGAGCCGGCTGCCGTCGTCCGGACCTGGCAGCGGTGCGCCGTCCGGGACGCGGACGGGACCGACCGCGAGGGTGTGGGACACGAGCCGGATCCCGGCGGTCTGCTCGAGGATCGCGGCCGCGACACGGCCCGCGACGACGCGAGCGGCGGTCTCGCGCGCGCTCGCGCGCTCGAGGACGGGCCGGGCCTCGTCGAGGCCGTACTTGAGCATGCCCGCGAGGTCGGCGTGCCCGGGCCGGGGGCGGGTCAGGGGTCGGTTGCGGGCGATCTCGCGCTCGTCGCCGGTGCCCGCGTCGACCAGCAGGTCCTCGCGGGCGACGGGATCCGCGGACATGACCTTCTCCCATTTGGGCCATTCGCTGTTGGCGATCTCGACCGCGAGCGGCGAGCCGAGCGTGCGTCCGTGCCGCAGTCCGGCGACGACCCGCACGACGTCCTTCTCGAACTTCTGCCGGGTGCCACGGCCGTACCCGAGGCGCCGCCGGGCGAGGGTCTCGCGCAGGTCCTCGGTGGTCAGCGCGATGCCGGCAGGGACGCCGTCGAGGACGACGATCAGGGAGGGGCCGTGCGATTCGCCGGCGGTGAGCCATCGGAGCATGGGGTCGATTCTCCCATGACCGGGGACCGTGAGGCCCACGCGTCCCAGGAGGCATCCGGCGACGGCGCACGGGCGCCCGGCCCGCTGCCTCAGCCGCCGGTCCCTGGGCGGGAGAACAGCAGATGGGTCAGGCCCGACCCCGAGGCCACGGACTCCACGGCCAGGCGCTGCTCGAGGCCCTCGAGCCCGTCCCAGAGGCGTTCGCCGCGGCCGAGCACGATCGGGACCACGGCCAGATGCATGCTGTCGACGAGGTCCGCCGCCAGGAACTCCCGGACCGCCTGCACGCCGCCGCCGATCCGGACGTCAAGATCACCGGCAAGCTCACGGGCACGCGCGAGCGCCTCCTCAGGGCTCGCGTCGAGGAACTCGAAGCGCGTCCCACCCTTCATCACGAGCGGCGGACGCGGATGATGGGTCAGGACGATCACCGGGGTGTGGAACGGCGGGTCCTCGCCCCACCAGCCACGCCAGCCGTCATCCGGCCAGGGACCGCGCTGGGGGCCGAACTTGTGGCGACCCATGATCTCGACGCCGATCCCCCGGTCCCAGCGTGACGCGAGCACGTCGTCGATCCCGGTGGTGCCGGGGCCCTGACCCGGCAGGCCCATCTCCCGGAACGTCCGGGTCGGGAACGCCCAGCTCATCAGGCGGTGGCCGGCGTGCCCGAAGGGCTCCTCGAGCGACTGGCCCTCCCCCGTGCCGAAGCCGTCGAGGGAGAGGGAGAGGTTGTGCACCCGCACCTGGGACATGGATCCTCCGGGATTCCGGGACACCGGAGCCGGTGCCGTGTGCCCAGTATGAACCTGCGCCACCGACGGGTGCGTGCACCGGGCGCCCGACCGACGCAGGGGCGCCCGTCCGATCAGTCCTCGTCGAGCTCCTGGGATTCCAGCGGTGCGAGCTGCTCGACGAGCGGGACCACGTCGGCGATCCCGTCACGCACGATGCTGGCGCGATACGGAAAGCGGAAGATGTCCTCGGCCTGGGTCGATCCCGTCAGGACGAGGATCGTCCGCAGCCCGGCCTCGAGCCCCGAGCGGACGTCCGTGTCCATCCGGTCCCCGATCATCACGGTGGTCTCGGAGTGGGCGTCGATCCGATTCAGGGCCGTCCTCATCATGAGAGGGTTCGGCTTGCCGACGTAGTACGGGGAGATCCGGGTGGCGGCCGTGATCATCGCCGCGACAGCTCCCGTGGCCGGCAGCGGGCCCTCCGCGCTGGGACCTGTCACGTCCGGATTGGTGGCGATGAACTTCGCGCCGTTGCCGATCAGGCGCACGGCGCGCGTGACCGCCTCGAAGGAGTAGGTGCGGGTCTCCCCCAGCACCACGAACTCGACGTCCTCGTCGGACAGCACGAAGCCCGCGTCGTGCATGGCGCTCGTCAGGCCCGCCTCCCCGATCACGTAGGCGCTCGACCCGGGAGACTGCTCGGAGAGGAACTTCGCGGTGGCCAGGGCGCTGGTCCAGATGGCGTGCTCGGGCAGGTCGATGCCGGCTCGTGCCAGACGTGCCCGCAGGTCGCGCGGGGTGTAGATGGAGTTGTTGGTGAGCACGAGGTAGCGCCGGCCGCGCCGCTCCAGCTCGGCGATGAACTCGGCGGCGCCCGGCAGCGCGCGCTGCTCGTGGACGAGCACGCCGTCCATGTCGGTGAGCCAGGTGTGGACGGGACGGCCTTCGAACGACGTGGTCATGTCCCCAGTGTGCCGCACCGGTACGACGACGGGGCGCCGTCCTGGGAAGGACGACGCCCCGTCGGGCAGGCACCCGGACGCGCCGGGATGATCCGAGGATCAGTTGCCGGTGAGCTTCTCCCGCAGGGCGGCCAGCGCCTCGTCCGAGGCCAGGGTGCCCTCGTCCGTGGAGCTCGACTGGTACGAGGAGGCGTTGCTCGGCGCCGGCGAGCTGGAGCTCGTCGAGGTCGAGGAGGAGCTGCCGCCCGCGGCGGACTCCTCGTCGGCACGCAGCGCCTCGGCGACCTGCGCCTTGTGCTGGGTCCAGCGCTCGTACGCCTTGGCGTACTCGGCCTCCCACTGCTCACGCTGGGAATCGTAGCCCTCGAGCCACTCGTTGGTCTCCGGGTCGAAGCCCTCGGGGTACTTGTACTCGCCGTTGGCGTCGTACTCCGCGGCCATGCCGTAGAGCGCCGGGTCGAAGGTCGAGTCGTCGCCCTCGGGGTCGACGCCGTCGTTGGCCTGCTTGAGGGACAGCGAGATCCGGCGACGCTCGAGGTCGATGTCGATGACCTTGACGAAGACGTCCTGGTCGACGGTGACGACCTGCTCGGGCAGATCGACGTGACGCTGGGCCAGCTCGGAGATGTGGACCAGGCCCTCGATGCCGTCCTCGACACGCACGAACGCGCCGAAGGGGACCAGCTTGGTGACCTTGCCCGGGACGACCTGACCGATCGCGTGCGTGCGGGCGAACAGCTGCCACGGGTCCTCCTGGGTCGCCTTCAGCGACAGGGAGACGCGCTCGCGGTCCATGTCGACGTCCAGGACCTCGACCTTGACGGGCTGACCGACCTCGACGACCTCGCTCGGGTGGTCGATGTGCTTCCAGGACAGCTCCGAGACGTGGACGAGGCCGTCGACGCCGCCGAGGTCCACGAACGCACCGAAGTTGACGATCGAGGACACGACGCCCTCGCGGACCTGGCCCTTCTGGAGCGTCTGCAGGAAGTCGCTGCGCACGGCCGACTGGGTCTGCTCGAGGTAGGCGCGACGGGAGAGGACCACATTGTTGCGGTTCTTGTCGAGCTCGATGATCTTGGCCTCGATCTCCTGGCCCACGTAGGGCTGGAGGTCGCGGACGCGACGCATCTCGACCAAGGAGGCCGGGAGGAAGCCGCGGAGGCCGATGTCGACGATGAGGCCGCCCTTGACGACCTCGATGACGGTGCCGGTGACGACGCCGTCGTCCTCCTTGATCTGCTCGATCGTGCCCCAGGCGCGCTCGTACTGGGCGCGCTTCTTGGACAGGATCAGACGACCTTCCTTGTCCTCCTTCTGGAGGACGAGGGCCTCGACCTCGTCGCCGACCTCGACGACCTCGCCGGGATCGATGTCGTGCTTGATGGACAGCTCGCGCGAGGGGATGACGCCCTCGGTCTTGTATCCGATGTCGAGCAGCACCTCGTCGCGGTCGACCTTCACGACGGTGCCCTCGACGATGTCGCCATCGTTGAAGTACTTGATCGTCGCGTCAATCGCGGCCATCAGCTCATCGGCGTCGCCGATGTCGTTGATGGCGATCTGGGGTGCGGAAGAGTCGGTCAGGCTGGTCATGTAGTCGGAACTCCGTCGGGACAGGTTTGAGTAGGAACACGTTCGGTCGCACGGGCCGGCGGTGCGGCACGGGCCCTCCGGTCCGGAGGACGCACGTGGCAGAGCGCATGGCGGCGCACAGACGCGCACAAGCATAACAGGCTCGCGTCCCGCGCGCTCGGGGCGACGGCAGGCGCGGAGGCGTCAGGAAGGCAAGCGGGTCCTCAGTGCGCGGCGTCGAGCCAGGTCCGTCCCACGCCGACCCCCACCGACAGGGGCACGGACAGCTCGTACGCCGATCCCATGCCGTCGACGACGACGCGTCGGACCTCGTCGAGCTCACCGGGAGCGACGTCCAGCACGAGCTCGTCGTGGACCTGCAGCAGGATCTGCGAGGAGAGCTCGGCCTGGCGCAGCCCGATCTCCACGCGGAGCATCGCGAGCTTGATGATGTCGGCGGCGCTGCCCTGGATGGGCGAGTTCAGCGCGACCCGCTCAGCGTTCTCCCGACGCTGGCGGTTGTCGCTCGTGAGATCCGGCAGGTAGCGGCGACGCCCCAGGATCGTCTCGGTGTACCCGCTCTCGCGGGCCGCCTCAACGCTGCGCCGGAGGTAGTCGCGCACCCCGCCGAAGCGCTCGAAGTAGCCGTCGCGCAGGGCCGTGGCCTCTGCGTTGGAGATCCGCAGCTGGCGGGAGAGCCCGAAGGCCGACAGCCCGTAGGCCAGGCCGTAGCTGACGGCCTTGGTCTTGGAGCGCATCGCGGGGTCGACGGCGTCGGGAGAGACGTCGAAGACCCGCGAGGCCACGAAGTTGTGGAGGTCCTCCCCCGAGCGGAAGGCCTCGATGAGGCCGGCGTCCTCGGACAGGTGCGCCATGATGCGCATCTCGATCTGGGAGTAGTCCGCGGTCAGCAGGACGTCCGCATCGCGCGAGGCATGGAAGGCCGAGCGGATGCGGCGACCCTCCTCGGTGCGCATGGGGATGTTCTGGAGGTTGGGGTTGTTCGAGGACAGGCGGCCGGTGGCGGCGATGTTCTGGTGGAACGTGGTGTGGATGCGGCCGGTCGGGGAGATCGCCCGTCGCAGCGTGTCGATGATCTGGCGCATCTTGGTCACGTCGCGGTGGGCGAGGAGGTCGGCGAGGAACGGGTGCTGCGTCTGGACGTACAGGTCCTCGAGCGCCTCCGCATTGGTGGTGTAGCCCGTCTTGGTGCGCCGGGTGCGCGGCATCCCGAGACGCTCGAACAGCACCTCCTGGAGCTGCTTGGGCGAGCCCAGGTTGATGCGATCGCCCCCGAGGTGCCCGAACGCGGACTCGGCGACCGCGCTCTGCTGCTGGGCGTGCTGGGCGTCGAGCTCGGCGAGCACGTCGTCCTCGACCGCGATGCCACGGGCCTCCATCTGCTCGAGGACCAGGGCCAGCGGGAGCTCGAGGTCGTCGTGCAGGGAGAGGGCCTCGTGGGCCTCGAGGTCCGCGCGCAGGAGCGGCTCGAGCCGACGGGCGGCGTCGGCGAGCCGGGCCAGGGCCTCGGCGTCGGCGGAGGCGGAGTCCGCGTCGAGGTCCAGCTCCTGCTGGGCTGCGCCCGAGGCCGGGGCGAGATCCTCCTGCAGGTGCCGCAGCGCCAGCCCGGCGAGGTCCGTGGGGCGGGTGTCCGGGCGGCAGAGGAACTCCGCGATCGCGAGGTCGGTGCGCCACCCGGAGACGTGCAGGTCGCGACCGGAGAGGCGGTGCCCGGTGAGCTTGGTGTCGTATGCGGCCTTGGGGATCCCCGGATCCGCGAGCCAGGCCGCGAGGGCACGCTCGGCGACGTCGTCGAGGTCCACGAGATCGAGGACGACGGTGGCGCCGTCGGTCGACAGGGCCAGGAGGTCCGCGTCGCCCTGGCCCATCTCCCAGGTCCCGCGCACCTCGATCGCCGCGCCGGTGGCGAGGGTCTGCTCGAGCTCGGTCGCGATCGCGGCTCCGGTGGGGCGGCGCACGGCGGCGGTGTCGAAGCCGCCGTCTCCCGCGGCCGCGTCCGCGGAGGCATCGCCCCCGCCGCCGGCGTAGAACACCGTCGGGACGTCGCGGCGGATCGTGGGGCCGAAGGCGAGGTCGTCGAAGATGCCCATGAGAGCCACCTGGTCCCCGCGTCCGAGCGTGTACCGCTCCGCGTCCGTGGGCAGGTCGAGGTCGCGGACCGCGGCGTTCATCCGACGGTTGCGCACGACGTCCTCGACGTGATCGCGCAGCGACTGCCCGGCCTTGCCCGTGATCTCCTCCGCGTGGGAGAGCACCCCGTCCAGGCCCCCGAACCGCTCGATCCACTTGGCGGCGGTCTTGGGCCCGACGCCGGGGACGCCGGGGAGGTTGTCGGCGGACTCCCCGACGAGCGCCGCGAGGTCGGGATACCGCTCAGGGGAGACGGCGTACTTCTCCTCGACCGAGGCCGGGGTCATGCGACGCAGCTCCGTGACGCCCTTGACCGGCTGCAGCAGCGTGACCTCGTCGGTCACGAGCTGGATCGCGTCGCGGTCGCTCGAGACGATGAGGACCTCGCCGCCGTCCGCCTCGGTCGTGGTCGCGAGCGTGGCGATGATGTCGTCGGCCTCGAAGTCCTCGACGGTGACCCAGGTGACGCCCATCGCGTCCAGGACCGTCTGGATGAGCCCGATCTGGCCGACGAACTGGGCGGGGGTCTCGTCGCGACCCGCCTTGTACTGGTCGTAGATGCGGTCGCGGAAGGTGCCCCCGGGCAGGTCGAAGGCGACCGCGACGTGCGTGGGCTCCTCGGACTGCACGACGTTGATGAGCATGCGGACGAAGCCGTACACGGCGTTGGTCGACTGGCCGCGGCCGTCGGTGAAGCTGTCCGCGGGCAGGGCGAAGAAGGCCCGGAAGGCCATCGCGTGCCCGTCGATGACGAGGAGTCTCTCGGGGGTCGCGCTCGTCGCGTTCTGGCTCATGACCTCAGTCTCGCACGGAGCTGTGACACTCTGGCCCCATGCCCGAGACCGGCTCCGTGCCCTCCCCCGCCCCGCTCCCCTGGACTCCCGAGGAGGTCGGGTCGATCCTGCGCGGGACCCTCTGCGAACGCCTCGGGATGCAGCTCCTGGCCCTCGATGCCGAGGGCGGGACGATGACGATGCCCGTTCAGGGCAACACCCAGCCCGCCGGGCTGCTCCACGGCGGGGCGACCATCGCGCTCGCGGAATCCGTCGCGTCCTTCGCCGCGATCCTGCTGGCACGCCGCACCCACGGGCCCGAGGCCCAGGCGGTGGGGACGCACGTCACGGCCGTCCACCACCGGTCGGCGCGCACCGGGATCGTCACGGCCACCTGCACCGCCGTGCACACGGGCCGCACCCTGGCGACGTACGCGGTCCAGGTGCGCGACGAGGCGGATCGCCTGCTGTCGACGGTCTCGGTCTCGACGATGCTGCTGGCGCCGCGCTGAGCCTGTCCGGCCGGGGTGCAGGGCCCGGGGATCATCCCCGGAGGTCGACCCCGGAGGACTGCACGTCCTGGACCTGGTTGTTCTCGGCGTAGGTCACCGAGCTCACCTGAGCGGTCACGGGGTCGCCGTCCTGCAGGAGGATCGTGCCGCTGCGTCCGACGTAGTGGATGTCGCCGCCGTCGCGGAGCGCGACCAGCGCGTCCTCGACCGTCGAGGCCTCGTCACCGCCGTCCAGCACCGCCGGGATGAACTGCGCGACCTGGGTGCCCTCGACGGTCGCGGCCGACTGCGCCGAGAGCGCGAGCACGACCAGGGCGTCGTACGCCTCCTCGGAGAAGTCGAAGCCTCCCAGGCCCAGGCTCGTGTCGGCCGCGAGCATCATGTCGACGTGCTCCGCGCTCGGCACGACGCCGGCGCGGGTGCCCGTGACCTGGGCGAGGGCCTCCGGCGGCAGCTGGTCCCCGTAGGCTCCCGAGTTGTAGTAGCCCAGGCGGACGGGGATCCGCAGCACGGGCCTGCCGTCCGGGCCGAGATTGCCGTCGTGGAGCGAGCGCAGGATCGCCACCGATTCCTGGGCCCCGCCGTTGACGACGATCAGGGACGGCTTGGCGGCCAGGAGCGCCGCGGTGTCGAGGGCCGGCGCGTCCGGCGCAAAGAAGAAAGGACCCACGAGCGATCCGTAGTTCGGGGCGACGACGTCACGCAGCTCCTGCTCGAGGCTGCGGCCCTGGGTGGAGTCGCGCGAGACGTAGGCGACGCTGCGGGGCACGAGTCCCTGGTCCCCGGTGGTGGCCAGGGCCTCCTGGCCGAAGGTGCGGGCGAGGCCGCGGTCCGAGACGGTCAGCCGGAACAGCAGGCCCCGGGTCGCCGCGGCGTCGGCACGGATGCCCATCGCGGTCGACGTCACCGAGACGACCGCGATCCCCGCGTCCGCGAAGTGGGGCATCGCCCGGGCCAGGACGTCCTCGTCGCAGCTCACGATCGCCGCGGAGGCCCCCCGGTCGGCGAGCGTGGTGACGTAGCCCGCCAGATCATCAGCGGGATCGGTGACCACATAGCGCTCGACGAGCTCGACGGGCCGGCCGAACACGCCGCCGGCGTTGTCCACGTCGATCCGCGCCTCGGAGATCCCCAGCGCGATCTGCTTCTCGAACTGCGCCTCGAGGCCGTAGCCGCCGCCGACCGTCCCCACCACGAGCGGGACGCCGGGATCCTTGGTCGGGGCGTCGGGCGACGGCGAGGCGCTCTGCTGGCCACGCCCGGTCCGTCTCGTGCACGCCGTGAGCGTGACGCCGACGAACCCGGCCGCGAGCGAGCGCGACACGGCCCGACGCGAGGGCCCGGACCGGACGCTCATCGCTCAGTCTCTGCCCTGGCCGCCGAGCTGGTCGATGACGGCGTCGGCGACCTCGCGCATCGTGAGCCGGCGATCCATCGAGGTCTTCTGGATCCAGCGGAACGCCTCGGGCTCGGACTGGCCCATGTTCGACTGCAGGAGCCCCTTGGCGCGGTCGACCCGCTTGCGGGTCTCGAACCGCTCGCCGAGATCCTGGATCTCGTGCTCGAGCTGCATGATCTGCGCGTGGCGGGACATCGCGATCTCGATCGCGGGCAGCAGGTCCCCGGGGGTGAAGGGCTTGACCACGTAGGCCATGGCCCCCGCGTCACGGGCCCGCTCGACGAGCTCGGCCTGCGAGAAGGCGGTGAGCATGACGACCGGGGCGAGGTTCTCCGCGCCGATCTTCTCGGCGGCCGTCACGCCGTCGGTCTGGGGCATCTTCACGTCGAGGATCACGATGTCCGGGCGCAGCTCGCGGGTCTTCTCGATCGCGCTCTGCCCGTCGCCCACCGCGGCGACGACCTCGAAGCCCGCCTCGGTGAGGGTCTCGACGATGTCCATCCGGATGAGGCTCTCGTCCTCGGCCACGACGGCACGCCGGCGCACGACCCCCTCGGGGGTCTCGTCGGCTGCGATCGGATCGGGCGTCTCGTCGTCGTTCATGTCACCTCGGGGAACGAGCGACGGAGCCCTGGGCTCCGTCGCGATGATGTGCTGTGGGTATCCTAGACCAGCGCTCCGGGCCGGTCCCGGCGAGCCGGGTTGGCGAAATGGCAGACGCGGCGCACTCAAAATGCGCTGTCCTCAGGACGTGCGGGTTCGAGTCCCGCACCCGGTACGACGGGGGCGTGCCCGCGACAGCGGGCACGCCCTCCTCAGATGCTCACTCGGGGATCGGCTGGGCGATCGAGTCCGCCTCGATCCGCGCCGACTCCGTGCCGTCGAGATCGCCGATCCGGTGCACGCGCAGCGTGTTGGTGGAGCCATGGACCCCGGGGGGCGAGCCCGCCGCGACGACCACGAGGTCCCCCGGCTGGAGCCCCTTGTGCTCGCGGAGGAGGTCGTCGACCACGCGCACCATGGTGTCGGTGTCCTGCTGCATGGGCACGTGGTGGGCCTCGATGCCCCAGCTCAGCGCGAGCTGATGGCGGACGTGCTCGTAGGGCGTGAGCGCCAGCAGGGGGATCGTCGGACGCAGGCGGGACAGCCGCCGGGCCGTGTCCCCGGACTCGGTGAAGGTCACGAGGTACTGCGCGGAGAGCTGCTCGCCGATCTCCCAGGCCGCACGGGTGATGGCCCCGCCGCGGGTGTGGGGGATCGTGCCCAGCGGCAGGATGCGGTCCGCGCCGTTCTCCTCGGTGTTGGTGATGATCCGGTCCATCGTGCGGACGCACTCGAAGGGATAGGCCCCGACGCTCGTCTCGCCCGAGAGCATCACGGCGTCGGCCCCGTCGAGGATCGCGTTGGCGCAGTCCGAGGCCTCGGCGCGCGTGGGACGCGGGTTGGTGATCATCGACTCGAGCACCTGGGTGGCGACGATGACCGGCTTGGCGTTGCGGCGCGCGAGCTCGATGGCGCGCTTCTGGACGATCGGCACCTGCTCCAGCGGCAGCTCGACGCCGAGGTCGCCGCGGGCGACCATGATGCCGTCGAAGGCGCCGACGATCTGGCGCAGCGAGCGGACGGCCTGGGGCTTCTCGATCTTGGCGATGACGGGACGGCGGATGCCCTCCTCGCTCATGATCCGCAGGACGTCGTCCATGTCGTGCGCGTCGCGCACGAAGGACAGCGCGATGAGGTCCGCACCCAGGCGCAGGCCCCAGCGGAGGTCGTCGATGTCCTTCTCGCTCATGGCGGGGACGGAGACGGCGACGCCGGGCAGGTTGATGCCCTTGCTGTCCGAGACCGGGCCCGGGACCTCGACGACCGTGGTCACGTCGGTGTCGGTGACCTCGGTGACGCGCACCGAGACCTTGCCGTCGTCGATGAGGAGCAGGTCGCCGGGGCGGCAGTCGCCCGGCAGGCCCTTGAACGTGGTCGAGACCCGCTCCTTGGTGCCCAGGATGTCGTCGGTCGTGATGACGAACGTGTCCCCGACGGCGAGGGCGTGGGGTCCGTCGGAGAACTTGCCCAGACGGATCTTGGGGCCCTGCAGGTCCACGAGCACGGCGACGTTGCGGCCGAGGTCCTCCGCGGCCTGACGGATGTTGGCGTACACCGCCTCGTGATCGTCGTGCGTGCCGTGGCTCAGGTTCATCCGGGCGACATTCATGCCGGCCTCGATGAGAGTGCGGATCTGCTCGTACCCGGCGGTCGCCGGGCCGAGGGTGCAGACGATCTTGGCTTTGCGCATGGTGACCCATCTATCGGTACGTGAGGAACGTCAGAATCCTATCGTGACGGCGGATGTCGCCGCCTCCCCGGAATGCCCCGTCAGAGACCGATGGGGGACATGCCGGGTTCGACCGGGGACGGCAGCGCCGTCGACCCCGTCAGGTACTCGTCGACCGCCGCGGCGGCCGAGCGGCCCTCCGCGATCGCCCAGACGATGAGCGACTGGCCACGGGCGCAGTCGCCCGCGGTGAAGACGCCCGGCACCGAGGTGGACCAGCCGTCGTCGTGGACGATGTTGCCGCGGCCGTCGAGGTCCACGCCGAGCTCGCTCAGCAGACCCTGGTGCGCCGGCCCTGTGAAGCCCATCGCGATGAGCACCAGCTGGGCGGGCAGCACCTTCTCCGTGCCCGGGGTGGGGATGCGGCGGCCGTCGACGACCTGGGTGCGTGCGACCTGGATCCCGGCCACACGGCCGTCCTCGTCGACCTCGAAGCCGGTCGTCGAGGCGAGGAAGGAGCGGTCGCCGCCCTCCTCGTGGGAGCCGGACAGCTCGAACAGCACGGGGTGCGTGGGCCAGGGGTGGCGGTCGTCGCGCTCCTCGGGGGGCTGCACGCCGATCGCGAGCGTGGTCACCGAGCGCGCGCCCTGACGCAGCGCCGTGCCCAGGCAGTCGGCGCCGGTGTCCCCGCCGCCGATGACGATGACGTCGAGCCCCTCGGCCGAGATGTGCTCGGCGGGGTCGATCTCGTCGCCCTCGACGACGCGGTTGGCCTGGGTGAGGTAGGTCATCGCCGGGTGCACGCCCGCGGCCTCGCGGCCGGGGACGGGCAGGTCGCGCGGGATCGAGGCGCCCGTGGTCAGGACGACGGCGTCGACCCGGGAGCGGAGCTCCTCGATCGAGATCGCGTCGGGCCCGTCGCCGCCCACGGTCACGCCGGGGCGGAAGCGCGTGCCCTCGGCCCGCATCTGCTCGAGGCGGCGGTCCACGAAGCGCTTCTCGAGCTTGAACTCGGGGATCCCGTAACGCAGGAGCCCGCCGATCCGATCGTCCTTCTCGAGCACGACGACGGTGTGGCCGGCGCGCGTGAGCTGCTGGGCGGCGGCCAGACCCGCCGGGCCCGAGCCGACCACGGCGACGCTCTTGCCGGTCTGGCGGGACGGGACCTGCGGCTCGACCCAGCCCTCGTCGAAGGCGCGATCGATGATCGACACCTCGACGTTCTTGATCGTGACGGGCGGCTGGTTGATGCCGAGCACGCAGCTGGACTCGCACGGGGCCGGGCAGGCGCGCCCGGTGAACTCGGGGAAGTTGTTCGTGGCGTGCAGGCGCTCGCTGGCGTCGTGCCAGTCGCCGCGATAGACGAGCTCGTTCCACTCCGGGATGAGGTTGCCCAGCGGGCAGCCCTGGTGGCAGAACGGGATGCCGCAGTCCATGCAGCGTCCCGCCTGGCGGGAGACGACGTCCAGCTGGCCCTTCTCGCGCAGCTCGTACACCTCGCGCCAGTCCAGCAGGCGCACGGAGACGGGCCGCCGGGACGGCAGCTCGCGGTCGCGGTACTTCAGGAATCCACGCGGATCAGCCAAGGGAGCCCTCCAGGATCGAGTTCCACACCTCGTGGGAATCGGGGTCGATGCCGCCCTCGAGCGCGTCCTCCCGGATCTGCGTGACCCGGAGGAAGGCCCGCGGGGCGATCTCCGTCAGCCGGGCGACGAGGGCGTCCTCGTCGGCCAGCAGCGCCTCGGCGCTGTCCGAGCCCGTGCGACGGGCGTGCTCCCGCACGGCCTCGAGCACGAACTCGCGATGGTCCTCGCGGACCGCCGAGATCTCGAATGTCGCGGCGTCGGCGGGGTTCAGCCGCTCGCGGTCCAGATCCAGGACGAACAGCGTACCTCCGCTCATGCCGGCCCCGAGGTTGCGCCCGGTCGGGCCCAGCACGAGGATCGCGCCGCCGGTCATGTACTCCGCGCCGTGGTCGCCGATCCCCTCGACGACGAGGGTGGCCCCGGAGTTGCGGACCCCGAAGCGCTCCCCCGCACGGCCGGCGAGGAACAGGCGCCCGCGGGTCGCGCCGTAGGCGCAGGTGTTGCCCGCGACGACCGCGGAGTCGATCGAGGCCGCCGTGCCGCGGCCGTGGCCGATCGCGACGACCCCGCCGGACAGGCCCTTGGCGACGTAGTCGTTGGCGTCCCCGCGCAGCTCCATGGTGATGCCCGCGGGCAGGAAGGCGCCGAAGGACTGCCCGCCGACCCCGTCGAGCTCGAGCCGGATCGTGTCGTCGGGAAGGCCCTCGCCGCGGTAGCGGCGGGTGACCTCGTGGCCCAGCAGGGTGCCCACGGTGCGCTGGACGTTGCGGACGTGGTCGCGGATCACGACCGGCTCGCCCCGTTCGAGGGCGGGCTCGGCGGCGAGGATCCAGGGCTGGTCCGCGGCCTTGTCGAGCGCGTGGTCCTGGCCGCGGCGGCGCTTGGGGTGGTCCCCGTCCATGATCGTCGGTGCGGCGAGGATCGGCCCGAGATCGAGCCCCTCCTGCTTGTAGTGGCGATGCGCCTCGTCGACGTCGAGCAGGTCGACGCGGCCGATCGCCTCGTCGATCGAGCGCAGTCCGAGTGCCGCGAGGTGCTCGCGCACCTGCTCCGCGATGAACTCGAAGAAGGTCACGACGAACTCGGGCGTGCCGGTGTACCGGGCGCGCAGCTCGGGGTTCTGCGTCGCGACGCCCACCGGGCAGGTGTCGAGGTGGCAGACGCGCATCATGATGCAGCCGGAGACGACCAGCGGCGCGGTCGCGAAGCCGAACTCCTCGGCGCCCAGGAGCGCGGCGACGACCACGTCGCGGCCGGTCTTCATCTGCCCGTCGACCTGCACCGTGATGCGATCGCGCAGGCCGTTGAGCAGGAGGGTCTGCTGGGTCTCGGCCAGGCCCAGCTCCCAGGGGATGCCGGCGTGCTTGAGCGAGTTCAGCGGACTCGCGCCGGTGCCGCCGTCGTGCCCGGAGATGAGCACGACGTCGGCGTGGGCCTTGGAGACGCCGGTCGCGACGGTGCCCACACCGAAGCGCGACACGAGCTTGACGTGGACGCGCGCCGAGGGGTTGGCGGACTTCGCGTCGTGGATCAGCTGGGCGAGATCCTCGATCGAGTAGATGTCGTGGTGCGGGGGCGGCGAGATGAGGCCGATCCCGGGCGTCGAGTGCCGGGTCCGGGCGATCCAGGGGTAGACCTTCTCGGGCGGCAGCTGACCGCCCTCGCCGGGCTTGGCGCCCTGGGCGATCTTGATCTGGATGTCCCGGGCGAAGGTGAGGTACTCCGAGGTCACGCCGAAGCGACCCGAGGCGATCTGCTTGATGGCGCTGTTGCGCTCGGGGTCGTGGAGCCGTTCGGGATCCTCGCCCCCCTCGCCGGAGTTGGACATGCCGCCCAGGCGGTTCATGGCGATCGCGAGCGTCTCGTGGGCCTCACGGGAGATCGAGCCGTAGCTCATCGCCCCGGTCATGAAGCGCGTGACGATCGCCGAGACCGGCTCGACCTCCTCGATCGGGATCGCCGGCAGGGACCCGGTGCGCAGCCCCATGAGCCCGCGCACCGTGAACAGCCGCTGGGACTGGTCGTCGACCATGTCGGTGTAGCGGCGGAACTCGTCGTACTGGCGCGAGCGCGTGGAGTGCTGGAGCCGGAAGACCGTCTCGGGGTTGAACAGGTGGGGCGGCCCCTCGCGGCGCCACTGGTACTCCCCGCCCACCTCGAGGCGGCGGTGCGCATTGGCGTAGCCCTGCGGGGGGTAGGCCACGGCGTGACGGGCCGCGACCTCGGCGGCGATCGACTCGAGGCCGATCCCCTCGATCTGGCTCGTGACGCTCGGGAAGAACTCCTCGACGAGCTCGCTGGAGAGCCCCACGGCCTCGAACAGCTGCGCGCCGCGATAGGAGGCGACCGTCGAGACGCCCATCTTGGACATGATCTTCAGGACGCCCTTGCCGAGCCCCACCAGGAGGTTGCGCACGGCGGTGGGGCCGTCGATGTCGCCGACGATCCCGCGCTCGACGAGGTCCTCGGCGGACTCCATCGCGAGGTAGGGGTTGACGGCGCTGGCACCGAAGCCGATGAGCAGCGCCATGTGGTGGACCTCGCGCACGTCGCCGGCCTCGACCACGAGCGCGGCGCGGGTCCGGCGGCCCTCGCGGATCAGGTGGTGCTGGACGGCGCTCGTGAGCAGCAACGAGGGAATCGGGGCGAGCACGGGGTTGGAGTCGCGGTCCGAGAGCACGAGGAAGGTCGCGCCGTCGTCGATCGCCGCGACCGCCTCGTCGCAGATCTCCCGGAGGCGACGACGCAGCGCGTCCTCTCCCCCGCCGACCTCGTACAGCCCGCGCAGGCGGACGGTGTGGAAGTCCGCGGTCCGGGGGGTGGAGTCCACGGCGCTGATCTTGGCGAGCTGGTCGTTGTCGATCACGGGGAACTCGATGCGCAGCTGGCGCGCGTGGGCCGGGGTCGCGTCCAGCAGGTTGCGGGCCTCGCCGATGCTCAGGCCCAGGCTCGTGACCATGGCCTCGCGGATCGAGTCCAACGGGGGGTTGGTGACCTGCGCGAACATCTGCGTGAAGTAGTCGAAGAGCAGCCGTGGGCGGTCCGAGAGGACGGCGATGGGCGTGTCGGTGCCCATCGCACCGAGCGGCTCTGCGCCCTTGGCGGCGATGGGGCCGATGAGGATCCGCAGCTCCTCCTCGGTGTACCCGAAGGTCTGCTGACGACGGACCACCGAGGCCCGGGAGTGCGAGATGTGCTCGCGGTCGGGGAGGTCGGAGAGGGAGACCGTCTGGTCGGCGATCCACCGGGCGTACGGGTGGTGCTCGACGAGCTCGGCCTTCAGCTCGGCGTCGCCGATGATCCGGCGGGCCTCGGTGTCGACGCAGAAGACCTCGCCGGGGGCGACCCGGCCCTTCATCGCGACGTGCTCCGGCGGGATCGGCAGCAGCCCGGACTCGGAGCCGAGCACGACGAGGCCGTCGTCGGAGACCCAGTACCGCAACGGTCGCAGGCCGTTGCGGTCGAGCTTGGCGGCGACCTGGGTGCCGTCGGAGAAGACGAGGGCGGCGGGGCCGTCCCACGGCTCCTGCATCATCGAGTGGTACTCGTAGAAGGCCCGCAGCGCGGGGTCCATCCCGGGGTCGTTCTCCCACGGAGCCGGCACCATCATCATGATCGCGTGCGGCAGGGAGCGGCCCGAGAGGTGCAGCAGCTCGAGCACCTCGTCGAAGCTCGCGGAGTCCGAGGCGCCCGGGGTGTTGACGGGCAGCAGGCGCGAGAAGTCCTCGCCGAACGCGTCGGTCGCCAGGCTCGCCTCCGCCGCGCGCATGCGGTTGACGTTGCCGATCACGGTGTTGATCTCGCCGTTGTGGGCGAGCGTCCGGAACGGGTGGGCCAGCGGCCAGGCCGGGAAGGTGTTCGTCGAGAAGCGCGAGTGGACGATCGCGAGCTTGGTCTCGTAGCGCTCGTCGCGCAGGTCGGGGAAGAACTCGGCGAGCTGCGTCGTGGTGAGCATTCCCTTGTAGATGAGCGTGCGGGTCGACAGCGACGGGAAGTAAGCCACGGTGTCGTGCTCGCTGCGTCGGCGCACGGCGAAGACGGCGCGCTCGAGGGCCAGGCCCGTGCGCTCGGCCGCCGCGTCCGCCAGGAACAGCTGCGAGAAGACGGGCTGGGTCGAGCGCGCCGAGGGGCCGACGAGACCGTCGACCACGGGGACCTCGCGCCAGCCGAGCACCGTGAGGCCCTCGGAGACCGCGATCTCCTCGATCACGCGGACGGTCTCGGCCCGCTCGTCGTCGTCCTGGGGCAGGAAGGCGATGCCCGCGGCGTAGGCGCCGTAGGCGGGCAGCTCCACCGGGGCGACGGCGCGCAGGAACCGGTCCGGGAGCTGGGTCAGGATGCCGGCGCCGTCACCGGTGTTCTCCTCGGCACCCACGGCGCCGCGGTGGTCGAGGTTCTCGAGAGCCAGCAGCGCGTTCTCGACGATGTCGTGACCTGCGTGGCCGCGCAGCGTCGCGATCATGGCGACGCCGCAGGCGTCCTTCTCCTGCTCGGGGCGGTAGAGCCCCGTGGCCGCGGGAATCGCGGAGAATCGGGAGGACAGCGGGATCATGAGACACCCCTTCCGGTGACCGGGACTTTTCGACAGAGCTCACGCCAGGGGCCTCCACGGGCCGCCATGGCTGGGCGTGGTCGCGGTGCGGGGCGTGTGCACCGGTGTCGATATTACTCGCGGTGTCCGGACTCCGAGCGCGGACCATCCGAGATTCGAGACACATCGTCTCCCGGATCCTGGCCGTGACCAGGGATCCCGGGCTCCGATGCACCCTCGGTGACCGGCGCGGCAGAGCCCTCCGTGACCGACCCGGAGGCGTCGGCCGAGGCGGTCGCCGAGGCACCGACCGAGGCGTCCGCGGTCCGGTCGCCTCCGTCCGCGCGATGCGCCTCGAAGCCCCGTGCGGCACGGCGGCGGGAGAGCAGGACGAGCATCACGGCCGCCAGCAGCATCGTGATCATCGAGACCCAGACGTTGATCCGCAGGCCCAGCACGATCTCGGCCTCGTCGGTGCGCATGAGCTCGATCCAGAGACGGCCGGTCGTGTAGATGAGCACGTAGCCCCAGAACACGCGGCCCCCGCCCAGGCGGAACCGGCGCTCGAGCGCGAGGAGCAGGGCGCAGCCCGCGAGGTTCCACAGCAGCTCGTACAGGAAGGTCGGGTGGTAGGTGCCCGGGACGCAGCCGCCGATCGGGTCGCCGTTGGTGACGCAGGTGATGTCCAGAGCCCAGGGCAGGGTCGTCGGCCCCCCGTAGAGCTCCTGGTTGAACCAGTTGCCGAGCCGGCCGATGGCCTGGGCGACCATGAGGGTGGGGGCGATCGTGTCGGCGAGCACCGCGAAGGGCAGCTTCTTGCGCCGGGCCATGAACCAGGCGCCGAGGGCCCCGCCGAGGACGGCGCCCCAGATCCCAAGGCCCCCGTTCCAGATGTAGAGCGCCGCGACCGGGTTGCCCCCGGGCCCGAAGTACGCATCCGGGGAGGAGACGACGTGGTAGATCCGTGCCCCGATGATGCCGGCGACCACGGCGACGAAGACGACGTCGAAGAGCTGGTCGCCGTTGCCGCCACGCGCGACCCAGCGACGGGTGGACCACCACAGGGCCACGCCGATCCCGGTGAGGATGCACAGCGCGTAGAAGTGGACGGTGAGCGGTCCCAGGGAGATCGAGGAGACCGGGGGGCTGGGGATCTCGGCGCGGATCATGCCGTGGCCTCCGTGGTGCTCGTGTCCTCCGTGGCGTCGCGGACGGGGTTCTCGACGCCGGTGCGCAGCTCCCGGGCCGTGGCCGCGAGGGCGGTGCGGGCAGCGGCGGCGTCGGGGGCGTCGGCCAGCGCGCGCACGAAGGCTGAGCCGACAATGACGCCGTCGGCGTATCCGGCGACCTCCGCCGCCTGCGCGCCGGTGGAGACGCCGAGGCCCACGCACACGTTCTGCGCGCCTGCGGAGCGGGTGCGCTCGACGAGGCCGCGCGCGGCCCCGCTCACGGAGGTGCGGGCGCCGGTGACGCCCATGGTGCTCGCGGCATAGACGAAGCCGCGGGTCCGGGAGACGACGTACTCGAGGCGTTCGCGCGGGGAGCTCGGGGCCACGAGGAACACCCGATCGACCGCGTGCTCGTCGGAGGCGGCGATCCACTCCCCCGCCTCGTCCGGGATGAGATCGGGCGTGATGAGTCCGGCGCCGCCGGCGGCCGCGAGGTCGCGGGCGAGGGCATCGGGCCCGTACCGCAGGACCGGGTTCCAGTAGGACATCACGAGGATCGCGGCGCCGTGGCCCGACAGCGCCTCGACGGCGGTGAGGACGTCGCGGGTGCGGGTGCCGGCGGCGAGCGAGGCCGTCGCGGCCTGCTGGATCACGGGCCCGTCCATGACGGGATCGGAGTAGGGAAGACCCAGCTCGATCATGTCGGCGCCCTCGTCGATGAGCACGCGGGCGGCGTCGATCGAGGTCTGCAGGTCCGGGAACCCCACGGGGAGGTAGGCGACGAGCGCGGCGCGGTGCTCGGACCGTGCGCGGTCCAGGGCGTCCTGCGCCCTCAGGCGGGTGCTCATGCGGTGGGTCCCTCCGTGCTGTCCCCGGCCGGGGCGGCGGCGCCGTCCGGCAGGGTCGTGCGGGCGAGGTCCCTGAGGCGGGACAGGTCGTGGACGGCGTCCGGGTGCTCGGCGTCGCCCGCCGTGCCGTCGGTGTCCGCCGTGGTCGCTGCGGTCTCGTCGTCCTCGAGCAGGCCGAACCACCGGGAGGCGGTGTGGACGTCCTTGTCGCCGCGCCCCGAGAGGCTCACGAGGATCACGGCGTCCGGGCCCAGCTCACGACCCAGCTCGAGAGCCCCGGCGAGGGCGTGCGCGGACTCGATGGCGGGCATGATGCCCTCGGTCATCGACAGCAGGGCGAAGGCGTCCATCGCGGCGGTGTCGGTGATGCCGCGGTACTCGGCACGGCCGATGCTCGCGAGCCAGGAGTGCTCGGGGCCGACGCCCGGGTAGTCCAGGCCCGCCGAGATCGAGTGGGACTCGATGGTCTGCCCGTCCTCGTCCTGGAGCATGTAGCTGCGCGCCCCGTGGAGCACGCCCGGGGTCCCGCGCGAGATGGTCGCGGCGTGGCGGGGCGTGTCGACCCCGTCGCCGGCGGCCTCGCACCCGAGGATCCGCACGTCGGGATCGTCGAGGAAGGCGTGGAAGATGCCCATCGCGTTGGAGCCGCCGCCGACGCAGGCGACGACCGCGTCCGGGAGGCGTCCGATCCGCTCGAGCGTCTGCTCGCGCGCCTCCTCACCGATGATGCGCTGGAAGTCCCGCACGAGCGTGGGGAACGGGTGGGGGCCCGCGACGGTGCCGAAGATGTAGGTGGTGGTCTCCACGTTGGTGACCCAGTCGCGGAACGCCTCGTTGATGGCGTCCTTGAGGGTGCGCGAGCCGTGGGTGACGGGGACGACCTCCGCGCCGAGCAGCCGCATGCGTGCGACGTTGAGCGCCTGGCGGCGGGTGTCCTCCTCCCCCATGTAGATGGTGCAGTCCAGGCCGAACAGCGCCGCGGCCGTGGCCGTCGCGACGCCGTGCTGCCCCGCGCCCGTCTCGGCGATGACGCGCTTCTTGCCCATCCGCACGGTCAGCAGCGCCTGGCCGAGGACGTTGTTGATCTTGTGGCTGCCGGTGTGGTTGAGGTCCTCCCGCTTGAGCAGGATGCGGGCGCCCCCGGCGAGCCGCGAGAACCGCGGGACGTCGCTGAGCAGCGAGGGACGGCCGGTGTACTCCCGGGCCAGCCGGGCGAGCTCCTCGGTGAACTCGGGATCCACGAGCGCCTTCTCGTACGCCTCGGTGAGCTCGTCGAGGGCCGGGACGAGGGCCTCGGGCAGGAATCTGCCGCCGAAGTCCCCGAAATAGGGTCCGTGGTGCTCGCGCAGGGCGAGGCCGGGGGTGGGCTCGGCGGCCGTCATCGGCGCTCTCCGTCCGTCGGAAGGGTGGGGGTGGTCGGAGCGGGGCGGCCCGTGCGGGGCACGGACGCGAAGGCGCGGGCGGTCGCGGCGGGGTCGCCGGAGGTCACGAGCGCCTCCCCGACCAGGACCCCGTCGGCCCCGGCGGCGGCGTAGGCACGGACGTCCTCGACGCCGGCGACGGCGGACTCCGCGACCGCGAAGCGGTCCGCCGGGATGCTCGCCAGGAGTCCCGCGGCACGGTCGAGATCCACGTCCAGCGTGCGCAGGTCACGGGCGTTGACGCCGATGAGCCGGGCGGGCAGCCGGAGGGCGCGCTCGATCTCCTCGGCGGTGTGCGCCTCGACGAGGGCCTGCATGCCCAGGGCGGAGACGAGGGCGTGCAGGTCCGCGAGCTCGGCATCGGTCAGCGCCGCGACGATGAGCAGCACCAGGTCCGCGCCGTGCGCCCGGGCCTCGAGCACCTGGTACGGGTCCACCACGAAGTCCTTGCGCAGCACCGGGGTGTCGATGCGGGCGCGCACCGCGTCGAGATCGGCGAGGCTGCCGTGGAAGCGGCGCTGCTCGGTGAGGACGCTCACGGCACCGGCGCCGGCGCCGGCGTAGATCTCGGCGAGGGCGGCGGGGTCCTCGATGGCGCCCAGGTGCCCCTTGGAGGGGCTGGCCCGCTTCACCTCGGCGATCAGGCCCAGGGTGGTGCCGTCGCCGACGAGCGCGGCGTGGGCGTCGCGTGCGGGGGACGCGGCGGCGGCGAGCTCGCGGATCCGGGCGTCGTCGACGACGGCGCGACGGAGGGCGAGGTCCTCCCGGACCCCGGCGATGATGTCGTCGAGCACGGTCCCTGTCGTGATCACGGGGCGGATCCTTCCGGAGGCTGGAGGGCGAGGTGTCGGTGTCAGGCGCCGACGGAGGTCACGGGGGCCAGGACGGCCAGGGCCGGGAGGTTGCGGGCCACGGCGTAGGCCACGACGAGAACGGCGAGCACGACCAGGCCCGCGCGACCGCGGGTCCCGGGTCTCCATGGCGCGGCGGGCACCCCCCGGAGCCTGGCCCGGAACCATCGGGCCCAGCCCAGGACCGCGGCGGGCACCAGGAGCAGCACGAGGGCGTTCGAGCGCACGGCCAGCACCGGGTCACCGGCGGTGAGGGCGTGCACCGCACGGGTCATCCCGCAGCCGGGGCACAGCAGGCCCGTCATCGCGTGCACCGGGCACAGCGGCACGTCGCGGGTGAAGGGGTCGAAGAGGAGCTGCGTCGTCCCGAGCACCGCGAGTCCACCCGCGGCGACCGCGACGGGGACGAGCACCCGGCGCATCGCCGAGGCGTCACGGGGGCGGCGCGCCGGTGCGGGATCGAGCGCGAGCTCCGGGATCACCGCGAGGCGGCCTGCGCGCGGCGCGACCTCTGGCCGAACCCCGAGAGCCGGAGCACGAGGCTGACGACGAGGAGGACGACAGCGACCGCGAGCCCGATCGGGATCAGGACCGGCTGGCCGATGACCATGGCCAGCGCCACGATCGTCGCACCGATGACGACGCCCAGGAACATGACCCAGGCGGCGACGGTCTTGCCGTGGTTCTGGGGCGGTGCGGGCGGGACGCTGTAGGTCTTGGACATCGGTGAAGTCTCCACTCGGTCGTGCGGCGGTCGATCCGGCGCCCATTGTGCCACGCGAGGAGGTCCATCCCGGAGCCCGACGGGCCCCGCGGACGGCGGCGGCACCGGCGACGCGGCCGGTCAGGGGGTCCGGGCCTCGGGGTGCTGCGCCGGGGACGCGGGGGTGTCCACGTCCTCGTCGAGCTGTTCCTGGTCCGCCCATGTCGGGTCCTCGCCCCGGGACAGGGCGTCCCAGGCGGCCGAGGGATCGTCGAAGGGATGCTCCGGGGTGTCCGCCGGAGCGCCCACGGCGGCCGACGGGGCGCTGCCGTGCGGGCCGGCGTCACGGTCGTAGCGTCGGGAGCGTCGCCATCCGCGTCCCCGCCACAGCACGAGCACCCCGAGCGCCACGAGGAGCACCGACGGCACCAGGGCCACGAGGGACCAGGGCGTCACGGTCACCTCCGCCCCGGAGCCGAGCAGTCCGGTGGAGGCGACGACCGCGCTCGTGGCGTGGCCCTCGGGGTCCGCGCGCACGAGCAGCGCCGAGGCCGCGGCGCCAAGCCCGCACACGACCAGGACGGGTCCCGTCACGAAGCGCACCACCGAGGAGGAGATCGCCATGGCCAGGGAGGTCGCGAGCGCCACCACCGCGAGGGCGACGACCGCCGGGGCGGCCTGGTCGCCGCCGACGGCGACCGCGGTGCTGCCGCCCGCGAGGTCCGGGACCGAGGCGTGCAGCCAGGCCGCACGCGTGATCCCGAACAGGGCGCCGGCCACGATCAGGCCCGCGAGGACGGCGTCGCGTCGGCGCAGCCGCCCGCGAGAGGGCGACGTCGCGCCGGCGGACGTGGCGTCGATGTCGACCGTGGCGTCGGTGACTGCTGTGCCGGACGTGCCGTCGGTGCCTGTTGCCGCGTCGGTGCCGGTTGAGGCGCCGGTTGAGGCGCCGGCGTCGGCGTCGGTGACGCCGTCGGTGCCCGGGGCGGTCGGGTCGTCGTCGCTCATGCGTCCCGGAGGGTCGCGGCGGAGGCGACGGCGCGCAGGGCGGCGGCGGCCTTGGACTGGGACTCGCGGTACTCCATGCGCGGGCTGGAGTCGGCGACGACGCCACCTCCGGCCTGGACGTGCGCGCTGCCGTCCTTGATGACGGCGGTGCGGATCGCGATCGCCATGTCCATGTCTCCCGCCATGTCGAAGTACCCCACGGTGCCGCCGTACACACCCCGGCGCACGGGCTCGAGGCCGTCGATGATGCGCATGGCGCTCGGCTTCGGGGCTCCCGAGAGGGTCCCCGCCGGGAACGTCGCGCGCAGCGCGTCGTAGGCGGTCGCGTCCTCGTCCAGGACGCCGGTGACGGTCGTGACGATGTGCTGGACGTGGGAGTACCGCTCGACGTGCATGAGGTCGCGCACCACCACGGTGCCCGGGGCGCAGAAGCGCTGCAGGTCGTTGCGGGCGAGGTCGACGAGCATGAGGTGCTCGGCCCGCTCCTTGGGATCGGCCAGCAGCTCCTCGGAGAGCCGCTGGTCCTCCTCGGGTGTCGCGCCCCGTGGCCGGGTCCCGGCGATCGGGTGCGTGGTGGCCGTGCGTCCCCGCACCGTGACGAGGGACTCGGGGCTGGCGCCGACGACGTCGAGCGGCTCGCCGTCGCCGTCGACCGTGCGCACGAGGTACATGTACGGGCTCGGGTTCATGCGACGGAGCACCCGGTAGACGTCGAGGGGGTCCTCCGCCGTGGGCAGCGAGAAGCGCTGGGACGGGACCACCTGGAAGGCCTCGCCGTCGATGATGTCCTGCACCGCCGAGCGCACGGCCTCCTCGTACTCGAGCTGCGCCGTGCGGGCCTTGGGGTCGAGGTCGCGGACGGTCTCGTAGATCGTCGGCCGTCCCGGCAGGGGCGCCCGCAGGCGCCGCGCCATGGCATCGAGGCGGGCGCGCGCCTGGTCGTGCGCGGTGTCGACCCCCTCGTCGGTGGCGTTGAGGTTCAGGGCGTTGGCCACGAGGGTCACGGTGCCGTCGTGGGCGTCGTGCACGGCGACGTCCTGGGCCAGCATCATCGAGAGATCGGGGATGCCGACCTCGTCGGGCGGCGAGGGGTCGAGCTTCTCCCAGTGCCGCACGGCGTCGTAGGCGATGAATCCGACCAGGCCGCCGGTGAACGGGGGCAGGTCCTGCTGACGGCGCGCGCGGAAGGCGGAGGTGACCTCGGCGAGGGCCCGCAGGGGGTCCTCGGTCTCGGTGAGGCCGGCCGGGGCGTCGCCGAACCAGCGGGGGGCGCCGTCCTTCTCGGTGAGCACGGCCCGTGCACGGGTGCCGATGATCGACCAGCGGGAGTCCTCGCCCTCCCCCGCGGACTCCAGCAGGAAGGTGCCGCGCGGGTCCTCGGCGTCCACGAGCCGGCGGTAGAGGCTGATGGGCGTGTCCTCGTCGACGAGCAGACGCACCGACAGCGGCACGATCCGCTGGGTCGCGGCGAGGGTGCGGAAGGTCTCGCGGTCCGGGGTGACGACGCCCAGCGGAGCGGCCTCGATCCCACCGACCTGCTCGGGATAGGCGTCCTGGGAGCGCTCCGTCATGCGCGCACCGTCCCCACCTGGGCGGCATCGCTCCCGGAGGGCTGCCCGGCGGGAGCTTCGACCGCCGACCGGGCTCCGGAGGCGGCGCCATCCGCGGACGCGGCGCCATCCGTGACAGCGGACAGCTCACCGCCGTCGAAGCACGTGGCGGTGCCGCGATGGCATGCGGGGCCCACCTGGTCCACGCGGACCAGCAGGGTGTCGCCGTCGCAGTCCAGGGCCACCGAGCGCACGGTCTGCACGTGGCCGCTCGTGTCTCCCTTGCGCCAGTACTCCTGGCGCGAGCGCGACCAGAAGGTGGTGCGACCTCCCGTGAGGGTTCGGTGCAGCGCCTCGTCGTCCATCCAGCCGACCATGAGCACCCTCCCGCTCGTGGCGTCCTGGACAACGGCGGGCACCAGCCCGTCGGCGTCGCGCGTCAGGCGCGCGGCGACCTCCGGGTCCAGCGCCGAGTCCGCCGGGTCGACCCGGCCGCTCACAGGGCGCGCACCAGGTCGTCGGTGCGGTCGGTCCGCTCCCACGTGAACTCCTGCAGCTCGCGGCCGAAGTGGCCGTGCACGGAGGTCGCCGCATAGATGGGACGCAGCAGGTCCAGCTGGTCGATGATCGCGGCGGGGCGCAGGTCGAAGACCTTGCGGATCGCGGCGGCGAGCTGGTGGTCCGGCCGCGTGCCCGTTCCGAAGGTCTCGACGTACAGGCCCACGGGCTCGGCGCGGCCGATCGCGTACGCGACCTGGACCTCGCAGCGCTCGGCGACGCCCGCGGCCACGACGTTCTTGGCGACCCAGCGCATGGCGTACGCCGCCGAGCGGTCCACCTTGCTGGGGTCCTTGCCGCTGAAGGCGCCGCCGCCGTGGCGGGCCATGCCGCCGTACGTGTCCACGATGATCTTGCGGCCCGTGAGCCCCGCGTCGCCCTTGGGGCCGCCGATCACGAAGCGCCCGGTGGGGTTGACGTGCACGGTCACGTCCGAGACGTCCAGGCCCAGCGCGCCGAGGTCGGCGAGCACGGGCTGGACGACGACCTGCTCGATCCCGGGGGTGAGCTGGCCGGCGATGTCGACCTCCTCGGCGTGCTGGGTCGAGACGACGACGGTCTCGATGCTGCGGGCGACGCCCTCGTCGTCGTAGCCGATGGTGACCTGCGTCTTGCCGTCGGGCCGCAGGTAGGGCAGGACCCCGTCGCGGCGAGCCCGGGAGAGGTTCTGGGAGAGCTTGTGGGCCGCGTGGATGGGCAGCGGCATGAGCTCGGGGGTGTCCGTCGAGGCGAAGCCGAACATGAGGCCCTGGTCCCCCGCGCCGAGCTGGGAGTAGGCCTCGTGCCCGCCCCCGCCGCGCCGTTCGAGGGACTCGTCGACGCCGGCCGCGATGTCCGGGCTCTGCGAGCCGATCGAGACCTCGATGCCGCAGCTGTCGGCGTCGAAGCCCTTCTCCGAGGAGTCGTAGCCGATGTCCCGGATCACGTCGCGGACGATCTTCGCGACGTCGGTGTACCCGGTGGTGCGGACCTCTCCGGCCACGTGCACGAGACCGGTGGTCACGAGCGTCTCGACGGCTACGCGGGCCCCGGTGTCCTGGCGGAGCATGTCGTCCAGCAGCGCATCGGAGATCTGGTCGCAGATCTTGTCGGGATGCCCCTCCGTGACGGACTCGGAGGTGAACAGGCGCAGGGCGGTGCGATCGGGCGTCGGGCTCATGCGTCCCAGCGTACGTGGCCCAGCAGACGGACGACCTCGTCGATGACGGTGTGGGACACGACGAACTTGTCACCCTCGGCGGTCCCCACGTCCTGGCCCTCGCCGTCCAGGATCGTGACGGCGTTGACGGCGCCGCCGAACACGTCCCCGCTCACGTCGTTGAACACGAGCAGGTCCGCGCCCTTGGCACGGGCCTTGGCGCGCGCGTGCTCGAGCGCGGTCGTCCCGGCGTCGCCCGTCTCGGCCCCGAAGCCGACGATCACGGCGGGGCCGGTGGCGGGATCCTCCGCCCGGTCCTCGACGGTCGTGCGCAGCACGTCCTGCGTCCGGACCAGCGGGAGGGTGGGGACGTCGTCCCGACCCTGCTTCTTGATCTTCGCGCTCGCGAGTGCGGCGGGGGTGAAGTCGGCGACGGCGGCAGCCATGACCAGGACGTCCGCGGCGCCGCGCTCGCGGGCCACGGCCTCGGCGAGCTCGGCGGCGGTGCCCACGTCGATCCGGCGGGCGCCGGGCGGGGTCTCGAGGTCCACGGTCGCCGCGATGAGGGTGACGTCGGCCCCGCGGGCGAGCGCCGCGTGGGCCAGGGCGAACCCCTGGCGCCCGGAGGAGCGGTTGGCGAGGTAGCGCACCGGGTCGATGGGCTCCCGCGTCCCGCCCGCGGTGACGAGCACGTGGCGCCCTGCGAGGTCCGCGGGCGCGGGGCATCCCTGCTCCCGGGGCGCGGCGGCGACGGCGCGCAGCGCGTCGAGGATCGCCTCGGGCTCGGGCAGGCGTCCGGGGCCCACGTCGGGTCCGGTGAGGGGTCCATCGGCCGGTTCGAGGACGTGGACGCCCCGCTCGCGGAGCACGGCGACGTTCTCCGAGGTCGCGGGGTGGTGCCACATCTCGGTGTGCATCGCCGGGGCCACGACCACCGGGCAGCGGGCCACGAGGGCCGCCGCCGTCAGCAGGTCGTCGGCGCGCCCCATCCGCAGCCGCGCCAGGAGATCGGCGGTGGCCGGGACGATCACCATCAGATCGGCCTCGTGGCCCAGGCGGACGTGCGCGACCTCCTCGACGTCCTCGAAGACGGAGGTGCGCACCCGGTGATGGCTGAGGGCCTCCCAGGTCGCGCGTCCCACGAACTCGAGGGAGGCGGCGGTGGGGACCACGTGCACCTCGGCCCCGGACGCGACGAGGCCGCGCACGACGTGCGCGGCCTTGTACGCGGCGATGCCGCCACCGATGCCCACGAGCACCCGGGCTCCCTGCAGCGGGGAGCGGGACGGGGTCATCGGGAGGTTCCTGACCTGAGGGGGCGGGTCAGAAGCTGAGCTCGGAGTTCGGCGCCTCGGGTGCGTCGTCGCCGAGCTCGAGGGGAGCCGGGGACGGCGAGGCGGGCTCCTCGCCCGGGACGATGGGGCGCGCCTCGAGGAGTCGGGCGTCGATCTCGCGCAGCGCGATCGACAGCGGCTTCTCCTGCGCCTCGACGTCCACGAGGGGGCCGACGTGCTCGAGGAGGCCGTCGCCCTGGAGCTGGGAGTAGTAGGCGTTGATCTGCCGTGCGCGCTTGGCGGCGTACAGCACCAGCGAGTACTTCGAGTCGACCGTCTCGAGCAGGTCGTCGATGGGCGGGTTCGTGATGCCCTCGGGCTGGGCGACGGTTCCGGACACGGGGTCCCTTCCGGTTGACGGAGCGATGCAACTGACCACCATACGCCGTGGGCGCCCGAATGCCGGGCACGGCCCGAGGGCGCGCACGTGAGATCGGGCACGACGGTCCCCGTCCGGGGCGTCCCCGTGCGGACGCCGTCGCGACGCGACGGCGGTCAGGGGATGCCGATGACGCGGGCCAGCTCGTCGGCCGCGCGCTCGACGTCGTCGTTGACGATGGTCACGTCGAACTCCCCCTCGGCCGCGAGCTCGACCTTGGCGGTCTCGAGCCGACGTGCGCGCTCCGCCTCGTCCTCGGTGCCGCGTCCGACGAGCCGTCGGACCAGGGTGTCCCAGTCCGGCGGAGCGAGGAACACGAAGAGGGCGTCGGGGACGCTCGCGCGCACCTGGCGTGCGCCCGCGAGGTCGATCTCCAGCAGCACGGGCCGTCCCTCGGCGCGCGCCCGGTCCAGCTCGGCGCGCGGGGTCCCGTACCGGTTGCGGCCGTGGACGATCGCCCATTCGAGCATGCTGCCGGTCTCGACGAGCCGCTCGAACTCGGCTGCGGAGACGAAGTGGTAGTGCACGCCGTCGATCTCACCGGGTCGCGGCGCGCGGGTGGTCGCCGAGACGGTGAGCCGGATCTCGGGGTGCCGCGCGCGGATGGCCGCCGAGACGGTGCCCTTGCCCACGGCCGTCGGACCGGCGAGGACCGTGACCTCGTGCCGACCGTCCGGCCGCGGGGAGGGGGCCTGGCGGGCCGTCACTCCGAGAAGTGCTGGATGAGCTTCTCGGCCTGGTGGGAGCCGAGGCCGCGCACCTTGCGGGACGGGGAGATGCCGATCTCCTCCATGATCTGCTGGGCCTTGACCTTGCCGACGCCGGGAAGGGACTCGAGCAGCGCGGTCACGCTGAGGCGTCCGATGACCTTGTTGGTCTCGGCCTCCTCGATGACCGTGCGGATCTCGGCACCACGACGACCGGTGCTGTCCTTCAGGCGCGCCTTGATCGCCGCGCGCTCGCGCCGGGCCTCGGCGGCCTTCTGCAGAGCCTCGGCACGCTTCTCGGGAGAGAGAGGGGGGAGAGCCACGGTAGGTACCTCATGTTCTGTGTCGATGCGGTCGTGGTCGGTCCCGGATCCTGCTGGGGACCCGTTGGTGGCATGAGCCTAACCCTGACGGTGCTGTTCAGTGCACATTTCCCGCGCGTCGGACGCGATCCGTGCCGTTCGGATGCCCGGATCCGGGTCGTGCCCGGCACCCGGGGCCCGTCGTCCGGCGCGGGCGGAGGTCTCAGGTGCGGGTGCGGGCGTACGCGGTGCGCAGCACCCGGGCGGCGTCACCGAGCGCGGTGCGGTCCGGTCCCGCGGCCAGCAATGCGCGCGAGACCGACACGAGCACGCGGTCCGCCGCGGCACCGAAGACGGCGCCCAGCTCGGCGGGACCGGCGCCCTGGGCGCCGAAGCCCGGCGCCAGGAGCGGGGCGGTGCCCGAGGCCAGGTCGATCCCGAGGTCGCGGGCGGCCTGACCGGTCGTGGCCCCCACGACCAGCCCGACACTCCCCCACGGCGCGGCGAGACCGCGGGCGCGCAGTCGGGCGTTGTCCGCCTCGACCTCCTCGACGACCGCGCGGGCCACCGCGCGACCCGCCTCGCGCCCGGCGTGCTGCACGGCCGCGCCCTCGGGATTCGACGTCAGGGCAAGCACGAACAGTCCCTTGCCGTGCTCGGCCGCGAGGTCGACCGTCGAGGTCAGGGCGCCGACCCCGAGGTACGGGCTGACCGTGATCGCATCGGCCTCCAGCGGCGCGCCCACGGGCAGGTACGCCTGGGCGTAGGCGGACATCGTCGAGCCGATGTCCCCGCGTTTGACGTCGAGGATGCTGAGGACGCCGCGCTCGCGGGCCGTGGTCAGCAGCTCCTCGAGGACGGCGATCCCGGCGCTGCCGTGGCGCTCGAAGAAAGCCGACTGCGGCTTGATCGCGGCGACCTCTCCGGCCACGGCGTCGAGGGTCCCCAGCGCGAAGGTGCGCAGGCCCGCCGGATCGTCACCGAGGCCCCAGGCCGCCAGCAGCGGGCCGTGGGGGTCGACGCCGGCGACCATGGGACCGTGCCGCCGGACGGCCTCCTGCAGCCGGGCGCCGAACGGCACCGGGCCCTCCCCCGTGCCGGGGTCGCTCATCGCCGGATCCGTCATGCCGACACCGCCGCGGCGTGGTGGCGCGCACGCTCGGCGCGCAGGTGCGCCACGTGGTCCTGCAGGCTCGTGACGGCGAAGGGACCCTGCGGGAGCGACTCGATGCCCTGGACGGCCGCCTGGAACTCCTGGAGCGTCGTGATGATCGGGACGTCCACGCTCGTGGCGGCCGCGCGGATCTCGTAGCCGTCGTGGCGCGCGGAGGAGCCCGTGGGGGTGTTGAGGATCAGCGCGACCTCGCCCTGCTCGATGAGGTCGATGATCGTCTCCCCCTCGGTGACGTCCGAGGCCTTGGCCGTGACCGTGCAGGCCACGCCCGAGCGCGCGAGGACCTGCGCGGTCCCGGCGGTTGCGATGATCTCGAAGCCGAGCTCGGCCAGGCGTGCCGCCGGCAGCACGACGCCGCGCTTGTCACGGTCGGCCACGGAGACGAACACACGGCCGCTCGTGGGCAGTCCCTGCCCCGCGACGGCGAGCTGGGACTTGGCGAAGGCGCGGGGGAAGGTGCTGTCCAACCCCATCACCTCGCCGGTCGAGCGCATCTCGGGGCCCAGCAGCGAGTCGACGCTGCGCCCCTCGGCGGTGCGGAACCGCTTGAACGGGAGCACGGCCTCCTTGACGGCGATCGGCACCTCCGCCGGCAGGTGGGTGCCGTCGCCCTCGGGCGGCAGGACCCCCACCCCGCGGAGGTCGGCGATGCTGCGTCCGGCCATGACGAGGGAGGCCGCACGGGCCAGGGGCACGCCTGTGGCCTTGGAGACGAAGGGGACGGTGCGCGAGGCCCGCGGGTTCGCCTCGAGGACGTAGAGGATGTCCTGGGACAGCGCGAACTGGATGTTGAGCAGTCCGAGCACCCCCACGCCGCGCGCGATCGCCTCGGTCGAGACCCGGATCCGGTCGCACACCGCGTCGGACAGCGACACGGGCGGGAGGGTGCACGCGGAGTCCCCGGAGTGGATCCCGGCCTCCTCGATGTGCTCCATGATCCCGCCGATGTACAGCTCCTCCCCGTCGAACAGCGCGTCGACGTCGATCTCGGTGGCCGTGTCGAGGAACCGGTCGATGAGGATCGGCGCCTCGGCCCGTCCGCCGTCGGGCAGGTTGCGAGAGACGTAGTCCACCAGCCCGGCCTCGTCGTAGACGATCTCCATGCCGCGGCCGCCCAGGACGTAGCTGGGGCGCACGAGCACGGGGTAGCCGACGGACTCGGCGACCTCGCGCGCATCGGCCAGGGCCCAGGCGGTGCCGTAGGGCGGGGCGGGCAGCTGCGCCTCGCGCAGCACGCCGCCGAACAGCCCGCGGTCCTCCGCGGCGTCGATCGCATGGGCGGACGTGCCGATGATGGGCAGCCCCGCCTCCTGCAGGCGCGCGGCGAGCTTGAGCGGCGTCTGCCCGCCGAGCTGCACGATGACTCCTGCGACGGGCCCCGCGGCGCGCTCGGCCTCGTAGACCTCGACGACGTCCTCGAAGGTCAGCGGCTCGAAGTAGAGGCGGTCGGCGATGTCGTAGTCCGTCGAGACCGTCTCGGGGTTGCAGTTGATCATGACGGTCTCGTACCCGAAACCGCCCTCCTCGGGCCCCGTGGACAGCGACAGCGCCGCGTGGACGCACGAGTAGTCGAACTCGATGCCCTGGCCGATCCGGTTGGGCCCCGAGCCCAGGATCAGCACGGCGGGACGCTCGCGCGGCTCGATCTCCGTCTCCTGGTCGTAGGCCGAATAGTGGTACGGGGTGCGCGAGGCGAACTCCCCGGCGCAGGTGTCGACGGTCTTGTAGACGGGGTTGACCCCGAGGGCCTCGCGGACACCCTTGACGACGTCCCCGCTGATGCCGCGCAGCTGGCCGATCTGGTCGTCGGAGATGCCGTGGCGCTTGGCGCGCCGGATCAGCGCGGCGTCCAGCACCTCGGCGTCCCGGACGTCCTCGGCGATCTCGGCCACCAGCAGCAGCTGGTCGAGGAACCAGCGGTCGATCGCGGTCGCCTCGTAGAGCCGCTCGACGAGCTCGTCCGGGTCGGCGAGCCCGGCCGCCGCGGCGCGCAGGATCCGGGAGATCGCCACGAGGCGCCCGTCGGTGGGGGTGCGGGCGGCGTCGATGAGCGCGGCGACCTCGTCCTCGTCGGGGGCCTTCCCTGAGTAGTCGACGACCGCGCCGGGCACGTCGAGGGAGCGCTGTGCCTTGCCGAGCGCCTCGGTGAAGTTGCGGCCGATCGCCATCGCCTCGCCGACGCTCTTCATCGTCGTGGTGAGCGTCGCGTCGGCGGCGGGGAACTTCTCGAAGGCGAAGCGCGGGATCTTCACGACCACGTAGTCGAGCGTGGGCTCGAAGCTGGCCGGGGTGGTGCCGGTGATGTCGTTGCGGATCTCGTCGAGGGTGTAGCCGATCGCCAGGCGCGCGGCGATCTTGGCGATCGGGAAGCCGGTGGCCTTGGACGCCAGCGCCGAGGAGCGCGAGACCCGCGGGTTCATCTCGATGACGACGATCCTCCCGGTGTCGGCCTCGATCGCGAACTGGACATTGCAGCCGCCCGTGTCGACGCCCACCTCGCGGATGATCGCGATGCCCAGGTCCCGCAGCCGCTGCAGCTCGACGTCGGTGAGGGTGAGGGCCGGGGCCACCGTCACCGAGTCGCCGGTGTGGACGCCCACGGGGTCCACGTTCTCGATCGAGCAGATCACGACGCAGTTGTCGTGGCGGTCCCGCATGAGCTCGAGCTCGAACTCCTTCCACCCCAGGATCGACTCCTCGAGCAGCACCTCCGTGGTGGGCGAGTAGTGCAGGCCGTCCCCGGCGATCCGACGCAGGTCGTGCTCGTCGTAGGCCATCCCGGAGCCGAGGCCGCCCATGGTGAAGCTCGGGCGGACCACCATCGGGTAGCCCAGCTCCTCGGCGGCGGCCAGGCAGTCCTCCATCGTGTGGCAGATGCGGGAGGCGGCGCTCTCGCCGCCGATCTTCGCGACGACCTCCTTGAACCGCTGGCGGTCCTCGGCCTTGTCGATCGCCTCGATGGAGGCGCCGATCATCTCGACGCCGAACTCCTCGAGGGTGCCGCGCTGGTCCAGGGCGATCGCGGCGTTCAGCGCCGTCTGCCCGCCGAGGGTGGGCAGGATCGCGTCGGGGCGCTCCTTGGCGATGATCGTGCGGATCACGTCGGGGTCGATGGGCTCGACGTAGGTGGCGTCCGCGATCTCCGGGTCGGTCATGATCGTCGCGGGGTTGGAGTTGACGAGGATGACCCGCAGGCCCTCCTCGCGCAGCACGCGGCAGGCCTGGGTGCCGGAGTAGTCGAACTCGCAGGCCTGACCGATGACGATCGGGCCGGAGCCGATGACGAGGACGGAACGGATGTCGTCGCGACGGGGCATCAGGACTCCTTGCGGGGGGTGTCGGCGACCGGGGACGGGGTCGCGGGAGCGCGGTGCTCGCGCACGAGGTCGACGAGCCGGTCGAAGAGGTAGGCGGCGTCGTGGGGACCGGACGCCGCCTCGGGGTGGTACTGGACGGAGTAGGCGGGGATGTCGAGGCAGCGCAGCCCCTCGACGACATCGTCGTTCAGGCCGACGTGGGAGACGACCACGCGGCCGTAGCGCCCGCCGTCGTGGGGGGCGATGTGCTCGCCCTCGATGGGCAGGTCCACCGCGAAGCCGTGGTTATGGCTGGTGATCTCGACACGACGGGTGGCCGTGTCCAGCACCGGCTGGTTGATGCCGCGGTGGCCGTACTTGAGCTTGTAGGTGCCCAGGCCCAGTGCGCGCCCCAGGATCTGGTTGCCGAAGCAGATCCCGAAGAACGGGATCCCGGCGTCCAGCACACCGCGCAGCAGCGCGACCTGCTCGTCGGCGGCGGCCGGGTCCCCGGGGCCGTTGGAGAAGAACACCGCGTCGGGGGCGATCGCGAGGATCTCCTCGAGGGTGGTCGAGGCGGGCAGCAGGTGGACGCGCAGGCCGCGCGCCACCATGTGACGGGGGGTCGCCCCCTTGATGCCGAGATCGACGGCCGCGACGGTGCCCACGACGTCACCGTCCGGCTCGAGGACGACGGGCTGGGCGATCGTGACCTCGTCAACGAAGTTGGCGCCGGCCATCGAGGGCTCGGCGCGGACGCGCTCGACGAGCTGCTCGGGGGTCGACCCGGTGAGCTCCTCGCCGGAGAAGACGCCGCCGCGCACCGAGCCGCGCTCGCGCAGGTGGCGGGTGAGCAGGCGGGTGTCGATGCCAGAGATCCCCACGACGCCGGAGGCGGCCAGGAGGTCGTCCAGGCTCTGCTCGCTGCGCCAGTTCGAGGCGCGCCGCGCGGCGTCGCGCACCGCGTAGCCGCGGACCCACACGCGGGCGGACTCCATGTCCTCGTCGTTGGCGCCGGTGTTGCCGATGTGCGGGGCCGTCTGGACGACGATCTGCCCGGCGTAGGAGGGATCGGTGAGCGTCTCCTGGTAGCCGGTCATGCCGGTCGCGAAGACGACCTCGCCGAGGCGGGCGCCGACGGCGCCGTAGGCCTCCCCCTGCAGGGACAGGCCGTCCTCGAGGACGAGGGCGGCGGGCACGGGACGCCGGTGCTCGCGGGAGCGGGCGGTGGGGGTCATGAGGTCTCCTTCCGGAGGGCGTTCGGGACGTGGAGCAGGAGGTCGTGGTCCTCGCGGCGGTCGAGGCGGATCCCGGTGTCGAGCTCGCGCCCGCCGAGCCGCCATCGCAGGAGCAGCAGGCCGTCGCCGCCGATGACCTTGCCGGCCATGCCGGGGGCGGTGCGCACCTCGGCGACCGCCTCGGCGGGGATGGTGAAGGAGGCGGCGCCGGGGCGTCGGAGGTCCCAGGAGCCGTCGGCGCGGCGGCGCACGGACACCCGGGACCGGACGCCGAGGCCGTGGGCGACGATCCGCTCGAAGGGGCGGCCCGCCTCGGTGGTGTTCACGTAGGCGCCCGGCACCGGGCCGGCGGCCTCGGGGGACTCCTCGGTCACGAGCGGGGTCGGGGCGGGCAGGTCGCCCTGACGGCGGCCGCGGCGGCGCCAGCCCCACAGCGCGAGCAGCACGAGCAGCACGAAGATCGCCGCGAGCGCGAGGATCGGGGGGACGTACCTCATCGGGCCACGAGCTCCCCGTCGCGCACGGTGACGCGCCCGCGCAGGACGGTCAGGACGTTGCGTCCGGGCAGGTCGCGTCCCCGGAACGGGGAGTTCGACGAGCGCGAGGCATGCTCTGCGGGATCCACCGGGGCGTGGGGTCGCGGGTCCCAGACCAGCAGGTTCGCGGGCTCCCCTGCCGCCAGGGGCCTGCCCTGGCTCTCGTCGCGGGCGATGTGCGCGGGCGTCTCGGACAGGGTCCGGGCCACGTCCCGCCAGCTGATCGCGCCGGTGTCGACCATCGTGGACTGCACGACGGCCAGCGCGGTCTCCAGGCCCGTCATCCCGAAGGCGGCGACGTCCCACTCGCGGTCCTTGGCGTCGCGGGGGTGCGGGGCGTGGTCGGTGGCGACAATGTCGATGGTGCCGTCGGCCAGGCCCGCGCGGACGGCCTCGACGTCGCGGTCGGTGCGCAACGGCGGGTTCACCTTGAAGGTCGCGTCGTAGCCGCGGGCGTTCTCGTCGGTCAGCAGCAGGTGGTGCGGGGTGACCTCGGCGGTCACGTCGACACCGCGCTGCTTGGCCCAGCGGATGATCTCGACGCTCCCTGCCGTCGAGAGGTGGCACACGTGCAGGCGCGAGCCCACGTGCTCGGCCAGCAGCACGTCGCGGGCGATGATCGACTCCTCGGCGACCGCCGGCCAGCCGGCCAGGCCGATCTGCGCCGAGACGACGCCCTCGTGCATCTGGGCGCCCTCGGTCAGTCGGGGGTCCTGGGCGTGCTGGGCGATGACGCCGTCGAAGGTCTTGACGTACTCGAGGGCGCGGCGCATGAGCACGGGGTCGTGGACGCACTTGCCGTCGTCGCTGAACACGCGCACGCGGGCCCTCGAACTGGCCATGGCGTCGAGCTCGGCGAGGCGCTCGCCGGCCAGGCCCACCGTCACGGCACCGATCGGTCGCACATCGCACCAGCCGGCCTCCTCGCCGCGGGCGAGGACCTGCTCGACGACGCCGGCGGTGTCGGCGACGGGGGTGGTGTTGGCCATGGCGTGCACGGCCGTGAACCCGCCGCGCGCGGCGGCCTGCGTGCCGCTGTCGACGGTCTCGGCCTCCTCCCCGCCGGGCTCGCGGAGGTGCGTGTGCAGGTCCACGAGGCCGGGCAGGAGGATGCAGCCCTCGGCGTCGATCACCTCCGCACCCTCGGGGGCCACGAGGTCGGGGCCGATCTCGGCGATCACGACGTCCTCGACGAGGACGTCGGCGGTGCCGAGGCCGTAGGGGCTCGCGCCCCGGATCAGGATGATGCTCATGGGCTCAGGACTCCCGGGCGTTCGAGGCGAGCAGATGGTAGAGGACCGACATGCGGACGCTGACGCCGCTGGCGACCTGTTCGACGATCACGCTGCGCGCAGAATCGGCGACGTCCCCGGCGATCTCGAAGCCGCGATTCATCGGCCCGGGGTGCATGACGATCGCGTGCGCGGGCAGGCGGTCCGCGCGGTGCGTGGTGAGGCAGAAGCGCCGGGAGTACTCGGCGGGCGTCGGGAAGAACCCGCCGCCGATCATCCGCTCGCGCTGGACCCGCAGCATCATCACGGCGTCGGGCCCGCGGTCGATGGCCTCGTCGAGGTCGTACAGCACCTCGCAGGGCCACACCCCCGCGCCGACCGGGACGAGCGAGGGCGGCGCGACGAGGGTCACCCGCGCACCCAGCAGGGTCAGCAGGAGCACGTTGGAGCGTGCGACCCGCGAGTGCAGCACGTCGCCGACGATCACGATGTGGCGCCCGTCGAGGCCCTCGCCGTCGGGCGTGGCACCCACGAGGTGGTGGCGCAGGGTGAAGGTGTCCAGCAGCGCCTGGGTGGGGTGCTCGTGGGTCCCGTCGCCGGCGTTGACGATCGGCTGGTCGATCCACCCGGCGTGGGCCAGCAGGTGCGCGGCGCCCGAGGCCCCGGACCGCACCACGACGGCATCGGCCCCCATGGCCTGCAGGGTCAGCGCGGTGTCCTTGAGGGATTCGCCCTTGGAGACGCTCGAGCCCTTGGCCGAGAAGTTGATGACGTCGGCCGAGAGCCGCTTGGCGGCGGCCTCGAAGCTGATGCGGGTGCGGGTGGAGTCCTCGAGGAAGAGGTTGACGACGGTGGTGCCCACGAGGGTGGGCAGCTTGCGGATCGCCCGGGACTGCGTGGCCGCCATCTGCTCGGCGGTGTCGAGGATCCCGAGGGCCTCGACGCGCGAGAGATCCGCGATGGAGATGAGGTGCTTCATGCCTGCTCCCCCTCGGTCGCGCCAGGACGCTCGATGCGGACGGCGTCCTCGCCGTCGACCTCGTCGAGGTGGACGGTCACCCGCTCGCTGCGGGAGGTGGGGAGGTTGCGGCCCACGTGGTCGGCGCGGATCGGCAGCTCGCGGTGGCCGCGGTCCACGAGGACCGCCAGGCGCACGGCGGCCGGCCGGCCGATGGCCCCGAGGGCGTCCAGCGCGGCCCGCACGGTACGACCGGAGTACAGCACGTCGTCGACGAGGACGACGGTGCGTCCGTCGACGCCGCCGGGCGGGATGACGGTGCGCTGGGGGGCACGGGTGGGATGGGACCGCAGGTCGTCGCGGTACATCGTGATGTCGAGGGACCCGCAGAGGTTCGCGCCGTCGCGGCCGGTCCCCTCGGTCTCGGCGATCGTCGCGGCCAGGCGGCGGGCGATCGGGACGCCGCGCAGCGGGATCCCGAGCAGGACGAGGTCGTCGGTCCCCTGCCCGGTCTCGATGATCTCGTGGGCGATGCGGGTGAGGGCCCGACGGATGTCGTCGGCCCCCAGGACGGTGGTCGCTGTCGAGGGCATGATCAGGTGCTCCCTTCCACGCCTCACAGGACGTGCGGTTAAAGGGTTCGGATCGTTCCGGGCGAGTATAGGCCCGTCGGGCCACGCTCCGGTGCGGCGTCCCAGCGGTGCGCCGCGCCGGGCGTCAGCCGATCAGGCCTCGCAGGTCCGCGAGGCGCTGCAGGAGGGCGTTGACGAAGCGCGGGGAGTCCTCGGTGGACAGCTCGCGCGCGACCGAGGCGTACTCGCCGATCACCGCGCCGGTCTGCTCCTCGGGGGTGTCGAACAGGATCTCGGCCGCGCCCAGGCGCAGGATCGCGCGGTCGACCGCGGGCATGCGCCGCAGCGGCCAGTCGCGGCTGTGCGTCTCGAGCTGCTCGTCGATGTCGGCGGCGTGCTCGGCGTGCAGACGCACCAGGGCAGCGCTGCGATCGGGCAGTGCCGTCTGTGCCGCGGTGAGCACGAGGCGATCACCGAGCACCTCGAGCTCGGCGCGCCCCCGGGCGTCGGCCTCGTACAGGACGTCGATGGCGCGGATCCGCTCCCGGGTGCGTCCGGAGAGCCGGTGCGTGTTGGCGGGGTAGGTGCGCAGCAGCTCGACCTCCTCCCCCTCACGGCCGGGGATCGGGAGGTTCAGGGGGTCCGGGGTGCGCCGCGAGGACGCCGAGGGCTCGGTCACCTCAGGCGCGACCCAGGTAGTCGCCGTTGCGGGTGTCGACCTTGACCTTGGTGCCCTGCTCGAGGAACAGCGGGACCTGGATCTCCTTGCCGGTCTCGAGCGTCGCGGGCTTGGTGCCGCCGGAGGAGCGGTCGCCCTGCAGGCCGGGCTCGGTGAACGTGATCTCCAGGACGACGCTCGCGGGCAGCTCGACGAACAGCACCGTGCCCTCGTGGAAGGCGACGACGACGTCCTGGCCCTCGAGGAGGTAGTCCTTGGCCGAGCCCACGGCGTCGGCCGTGACGTTCGTCTGCTCCCAGGTGGTGGTGTCCATGAAGACGTACATGTCACCATCCATGTAGGAGTACTGCATGTCACGCTTGTCGACGGTCGCGGTCTCGACCTTGATGCCGGCGTTGAAGGTCTTGTCGACGGTCTTGCCGGACATGACGTTCTTGAGCTTGGTGCGCACGAAGGCGGGGCCCTTGCCGGGCTTGACGTGCTGGAACTCGACCACGGTCCAGAGCTGTCCCTCGATGTTGAGGACCAGTCCGTTCTTGAGATCGTTCGTCGAAGCCATGGTTCTCCTCGGGTCGGTTGTCAGGCACGGTCCGGCGGGTGCTCGATGCCGCCTGCTCCTCCTGCGGAACGGGCGGGGCGATGGGCCTCGCAGCTGCGCTCGCGGAGGAGTGCAGGGGTGAGCACGTCGTCCGGGCACGGGCCGACGAGGGCCCGGGCACGGCTCCGTACTTTACCGTGCCCGGCGACGCCGTCACCCGCGCGGCGTGGTGAGGTCGATCATCGCGAGCAGCCGCTCCAGCAGGGAGTGGGCCGCGCTCTCCTCGCGCCATCCGCTCGTGCGCAGGGCGCGCGAGACGGTCTGCTGGGTGATGCCGAGGGCCGTCGCGAGGTCCCGCTGGGTCACCCCCGGGCGCTCGCGGAGGGCACGGACCACGCGCCACTGCCCCGCGCTGCGGGTCCGGATCATCCAGGCGACCAGCCCCATCACCGCGTGCGCGTCGCGCACCGTGGCCTCCTGCCGGGGGTCGGCGGCGCGGATGCCCGCGGGTCCCTCCCCCGCGCGCCGCGCCGCCGTCAGCGCCGCCGCAGAGGCCTCGACGGCACCCCCGCGGGACGCCCGCAGCTCGGCGCCCCGGGCGAGGTCGAGAGCGCCGATCCCGAGGCCGACGTCCCACACGTCCTCCTCGAGGGTCACCAGGAGGAGCGCGAGCGCGTCGGCCGCACGGGCCGCACAGGCGATCACCTCGGTGCCGCGGGTGCGCTCGGGCGGGTGCGGAACGGGGACGCTCGACAGGGCCGTCAGGAGGGCCGGAACGGGGTCCGGGGTGGCGTCCGGGTCACGGGCGGCGATGCTGAGCACGTACATGGGTGGATCATACGTGCCGACAGCGCCAGAATGCTGTCATCGACACGACAGCTCGTGATGGCTGTCATCGTCCAGTTGGAAGTCGGCGTCGCTCGCGCACAGCGCGTCACGGGGGATGACCCGGGTCGGGAGCTCCGCGCCACGAGATGCGGCACGGGTCGAGCACGACACGCCGAGAGGTGCGGCCCGGGTCGAGCACGACACGTCGAGAGGTGCGGCCCGGGTCGGGCAGGGCGCGCCGAGCGGCCCCGGCACGTGCCGGCCGACGCCGCCCGGAGCCGGCCGGGCGGTCACGCGAGGTCGATGAGCTCCTCGTAGGAGGCGTTCCAGAGGTCCTCGACGGCGTCGGGCATGACGAGCACGCGCTCGGGGCTGAGGGCACGCACCGCGCCGGCGTCGTGGGACACGAGGATCACGGCGCCCTCGAAGGAGCCGAGCGCCCCCAGGATCTCCTCGCGGCTGGCGGGGTCGAGGTTGTTCGTGGGCTCGTCCAGCAGCAGCACGTTCGCGCTCGAGACGACGAGCGTCGCCAGCGCCAGGCGGGTCTTCTCGCCGCCGGAGAGCACCCCGGCCGGCTTGTGGACGTCGTCCCCGGTGAACAGGAAGGAGCCCAGGATCTTGCGGGCCTCGACCTCGGGCAGCTCGTAGGCCGCGGTCATCATGTTCTCGAGCACGGTGCGGGAGTCGTCGAGGGTCTCGTGCTCCTGGGCGTAGTAGCCGATCCGCAGGCCGTGGCCGGGGATGATGCGCCCGGTGTCCGGCTCGTCGACCCCGGCGAGGATCCGCAGCAGCGTCGTCTTGCCGGCACCGTTGAGCCCCAGCACGACGACACGGCTGCCGCGGTCGATCGCGAGGTCCACGTCGGTGAAGATCTCCAGGCTCCCGTAGGACTTCGAGAGCCCCTCGGCCATGAGCGGGGTCTTCCCGCACGGGGCGGGCTTGGGGAACCGCAGGCTGGCGACGCGGTCCACGCGCCGCTCCTCCTCGACCCCGTCGAGCATCCGCTCGGCGCGCTTGAGCATGTTCTGCGCGGCGACGGCCTTGGTGGCCTTGGCACGCATCTTCTCGGCCTGGGCGGTGAGCGCGGTCGCCTTCTTCTCGGCGTTGGCGCGCTCGCGCCGGCGGCGCTTCTCGTCGTCCTCACGGGAGCGGAGGTACTGCTTCCACCCCATGTTGTAGATGTCGATCACCGAGCGGTTGGCGTCGAGGTAGAACACGGTGTTGACGACCTCGCCGATCAGCTGGACGTCGTGGCTGATGACGATCACGGCCCCGCGGAAGGCCTGCAGGTACTCGCGCAGCCAGTGGATCGAGTCGGCGTCGAGGTGGTTGGTGGGCTCGTCCAGGATCAGCGTGTCGGCCTGGGAGAACAGGATGCGGGACAGCTCGACCCGGCGGCGCTGTCCGCCCGAGAGCGTCTTGAGCTGCTGGGTCAGCAGGCGCTCGGGCAGTCCGAGGTTCGCGGCCATCCGCTTGGCCTCGGACTCGGCCGCGTAGCCGCCGCGCGCCGCGAGCTCGTCGTCCAGGCGCGCGTAGCGGTTCATCGCCTTCTCGCGCTGGGCGTCGGTGATCGTCATGTCGGCCATGGCGTCCTCGGCCTTGCGCAGGCGCTCCATGATGTCGTCGAGGCCGCGGGCCCCGAGAATCCGGGCGATCACGGTCTGCTCGGGATCACCGGTGTGGGTGTCCTGCGGAAGGTAGCCCAGCTCGCCGCGGACCTCGACGGTCCCCGAGGCCGGCTGCAGGGTCCCCGAGAGGACCTTGGTGAGCGTCGTCTTGCCGGCGCCGTTGCGCCCGACGAGGCCGACCCGGTCGCCGGCGTTGACCTGGAAGCTGACGTCGCTCATGAGGAGCCGGGCGCCGACGCGGATCTCGAGGTCGCTGACGGTGATCACGGGGACGGCTCCTGCGAGGTGGGGGCTGGATGGGAGGCCCCGACACGGCAGGGCCCGGGCGAGTCTACGGCGGCACCGGGCTCGAAGGCCCCCTGTATTCCGTGGGGCTGTGATGGGATGAACGGACCGCCGCCCCGTGGACCACCCGTCCAGGGGCGTCTCCCGCTCGCCGCCGACCGGGGCGAGCCCCCACCACACCAAGGACGTGACGCAGGATGCTCGTCGGAGTGCCACGAGAGATCAAGAACAACGAGTTCCGGGTGGGCCTGACAGCCGCCGGGGTGCACGAGCTGGTGGCCGCGGGCCACGAGGTGCTCGTCGAGACCGCGGCGGGCCTCGGTGCCGGGGTCTCCGACGAGGACTATCTCGCCGCCGGTGCCCGGATCGTTCCGGATGCGACCTCCGTGTGGGAGCAGGCGGCGATGATCGTCAAGGTCAAGGAGCCCGTGCAGAGCGAGTACCCGCTGCTGCGGCGCGACCAGATCCTGTTCACGTACCTCCACCTCGCGGCCGACCGCGCGCTGACCGATGCCCTGCTGGCCTCGGGCACCACCGCGATCGCGTATGAGACCGTGCAGCTGCCCGACCGCTCGCTGCCGCTGCTGGCCCCCATGAGCGCGATCGCGGGGCGGCTCGCGTCCCAGGTCGCGGCCTATAACCTGATGGCGCCCATCGGCGGCTCGGGAGTCCTCATGGGCGGGGTCCCCGGGACCCGGGAGGCGAACGTGGTGGTGGTCGGCGGTGGGATCGTCGGCGAGCAGGCCGCGATCATGGCAAAGGGTCTGCACGCCAACGTCACCGTGATGGACGTGAACCTGGCCCGGCTGAACACCATCGCCACGGTCCACGACGGGGACATCCTCACCCGCTACTCGACCGCGCTCGATCTCGCCGAGCAGATCGCCGACGCCGATGTCGTGATCGGCTCGGTGCTGATCCCCGGCACGCGGGCTCCCAAGCTCGTCACAGACGCGATGGTGGCCACGATGCGCCCGGGTTCGGTGCTCGTGGACGTCGCGATCGACCAGGGCGGCTGCTTCGAGGGGTCGCACCCCACGACCCACGCGACGCCGACCTTCTCGGTGCACGGCACGACGTTCTACTGCGTGGCGAACATGCCGGGATCGGTCCCGGTGACCGCGACGGCGGCGCTGACGCACGCGACCCTGCCCTACGTGCTGCGCCTGGCACGCTCGGGCTGGCGCGAGGCGCTCAGGGCCGATGCCTCCCTCGTGCCCGGCCTGTCGGTGCACGACGGCGCCCTGCTGCACACGGGGGTCGCCGAGGCGCACGGGCTCGTGGCGACGCCGGTGGCGGACGTGCTGGGCTGACACCCCCGCGAGTGAGTCCGTCGCGGGCCGGGACCGCCAGAGGTCGGGCCGCGATCTGCGGACCGCGGGCGACGTGCGACGAGCGACGTGCGACGTGCGACGTGCGACGTGCCGAAGGGACCACAGAGGCTTCCGGAGCCGCGCACAGCCGCCGCCGGAGACCGCCAGGAAGCACGACGGGCCCGGGACGATCTCACGTCCCGGGCCCGGCGTGCTCGAAGGAGCGTCCGCTCAGAGGTTGAAGCCGATCGCCCGCAGCTGCGCGCGGCCGTCCTCGGTGATCTTGTCCATGCCCCACGGGGGCATCCAGACCCAGTTGATGCGGTGCGACTCGGTGATCGGGTCGAGCGCCGCGAAGGTCTGCTCCTCGAGGACGTCGGTCAGCGGGCAGGCAGCGGACGTCAGGGTCATGTCGATGACGGCCTCGCCGTCGGTGACGGTGACCCCGTAGACGAGGCCCAGGTCCACCACGTTGATGCCGAGCTCGGGGTCGATGACGTCCTTGAGCGCCTCGATCACCTCGTCCTGGCTCGCGTGGGCGGAGGCGGCGGGCTCCGCGGGGGCGGTGGCCTCCGCGGTCGCCTCGGGGGCGGCGGTGTTCTCGGTCATGGGAACCTCCTGGTGAGGGTGCGCGTCAGGACGCGGCGGTGAGGTAGCGCTCGTAGCCCTCGGCCTCGAGGCGCTCGGCGAGCTCGGGCCCGCCCTGCTCGGCGACCTGCCCGTTGACGAACACGTGCACGAAGTCGGGCTTGATGTAGTTGAGGATCCGCGTGTAGTGGGTGATGAGCATGATGCCCACATCGGTGTTGGCCTTGGCGCGGTTGACGCCCTCGGAGACGACGCGCAGGGCGTCGACGTCCAGGCCGGAGTCGGTCTCGTCGAGGATCGCGATGGAGGGCTTGAGCAGCTCCATCTGGAGGATCTCGTGGCGCTTCTTCTCGCCGCCGGAGAAGCCCTCGTTGACGTTGCGCTCGGCGAAGGCGGGGTCCATCTTCAGGGCGTCCATGGACGCGGCCATGTCCTTGACCCAGGTGCGCAGCGCGGGGGCCTCGCCGTCGACGGCGGTCTTGGCGGTGCGCAGGAAGTTCGAGACGGTCACGCCGGGGACCTCGACGGGGTACTGCATCGCGAGGAACAGGCCGGCGCGGGCGCGCTCGTCGACGCTCATCTCCAGGACGTCCTCCCCGTCGAGCAGCACGCTGCCCTGGGTGATCTGGTACTTCGGGTGACCGGCGATCGCGTAGGCGAGGGTGGACTTGCCCGAGCCGTTGGGGCCCATGATCGCGTGGGTCTCGCCGCCCTTGATGGTCAGGTCGACCCCCTTGAGGATCTCCTTGGTGCCCTCGGGCGTCTCGACGGTGGCGTGGAGGTCTGTGATCTCGAGGATCGACATCTGGGTAACTCCTTGTGGATGTGAAGGTGTGTCAGGGGGTCGCGGTCGCGTGGACGTCGACCGCGATGGTGCCGGTGGCCTCGTCGACCCGCACCGGGTGGACGGACACGGGCAGCACGGCGGGGAGCTGGCGGGGTCTGCCCGTCACCAGGTCGAACTGGCTGCCGTGCTTCCAGCACTCGAGGCAGTCCCCGTCGACGTCGCCGTCCGAGAGCGCGACCTCTCCGTGGGTGCAGAGGTCGTCCAGCGCGTGCACGCTGCCGTCCTCGGCCCGGGCGAGCGCGATCTCGACCCCGTCGACCTCGATCCCCAGCACGGAGCCGGGATCGAGGTCGGCGAGCGACGCGACGGGGGTGAAGCTCATGTCAGTTCATGCTCCGGGCCAGCTCGTTCTCGATCGAGGCGGTGAGGTGCTCGCGCAGCTCGGGCACGTCGATCTGCTGGATGAGCTCGGCGAAGAAGCCGCGCACCACGAGCCGTCGCGCCTCGAGCTCGGGGATGCCCCGGGCGCGGAGGTAGAACAGCTGCTCGTCGTCGAAGCGTCCGGTGGCGGCGGCGTGGCCGGCGCCCTCGATCTCCCCGGTCTCGATCTCGAGGTTGGGGACGGAGTCGGCGCGGGCGCCGTCGGTGAGCACGAGGTTGCGGTTGACCTCGTAGGTGCTGGTGCCCTCGGCGACCTTGCGGATGAGGACGTCGCCCACCCACACGCTGCGAGCGCCGTGGCCCTGGAGGGCCCCCTTGTACGTCGAGTTGGACGTGCACTTGGGGGCCGCGTGGTCCACGAACAGACGGTGCTCGAGGAACTGGTCGGCATCGGCGAAGTACAGGCCGATGTTCTCGATCTCGGCGCCGGGCTCGGCGAACTCGCCGATCACGTTGACGCGCACGGCGCGCCCGCCGAGGGAGACGGCGATGTGCTTGAGGCGCGCATCACGGCCGAGGCGGGCATGGTGCGTGGCCACGTGCAGGGCGTCGTCGTCCCAGTCCTGCAGGGAGATCACCGTCATCGACGAGTTGGCGCCGACCACGAGCTCGACGTTCTCGGCCACGCGGGCGGTGCCGCGATGGTCCAGCACGAAGGTCGCGCTGGAGGACTCCTCGGTCTCCAGCACCACATGCGCGTTGCCGCGCCGCTCGGCGCCGCGGCCGGTGACCGTCACGCGGAACGGGTCGGCGATCTCGGCGTTGCGCGGCGCCCGCAGGTGCAGCGCCTCGGTGGAGCGCGCGGACGCGACCGCCGAGACGATGTCCTCGGGGACCAGGGCGATGCCGCGCGGCGCCTGCCCGGGGGCGAGCGTCGAGGCCTCGGGGGCGCCGGCGGGGACGGTCACGTCGTAGTCGACCGCGGGGTCCCCGGGGAGGTCGTCGCTCGCGGCGTCCTCGAACAGGGGGGCGACCAGGCGCAGCGGGGTGAACCGCCACTCCTCGTCCTTGGAGGTGGGGCGCACGAAGTCGCCGACCTCGAAGGAGCGCGCACGGTGGGCGCGGCTCGCGGCCTCGCCGTCCTTGCGGGCGGTCCCGTAGGAGATGCCCTCGTCCTCGAGCTCCGCACGGGAGTGGTCGGTCACGGCTCCCGCGGCCGCCAGGTCCTGCTGGGCGAGCACGGGCACGGCGCCCGCGGCACCCCCGGCGGCCTCGTTGGCCTGCGGGTCGCCCGCGCTCTCGGGGCCCTTCACATCGGTCACGTCGGGCAGTGTCATCAGCCGACGGCTCCTTCCATCTGCAGCTCGATCAGGCGGTTCAGCTCGAGGGCGTACTCCATCGGCAGCTCCCGGGCGATGGGCTCGATGAAACCGCGGACGATCATCGCCATCGCCTCGGTCTCCTCCATCCCACGGCTCATGAGGTAGAACAGCTGCTCCTCGGAGACCTTGGAGACGGTGGCCTCGTGGCCCATCTGGACGTCGTCGACGCGGACGTCGACGTAGGGGTAGGTGTCGGTGCGCGAGATCGTGTCCACGAGCAGGGCGTCGCACAGCACGGTCGAGGCCGAGTGGTTGGCCCCGGGCATGACCTGCACGAGCCCGCGGTAGGACGAACGTCCGCCGCCGCGCGAGACCGACTTCGAGACGATCGAGCTCGAGGTGTGGGGGGCCATGTGGACCATCTTCGAGCCCGTGTCCTGGTGCTGGTTCTCACCGGCGAAGGCGATCGACAGCGTCTCGCCGCGGGCGTGCTCGCCCATCAGCCAGACGGCGGGGTACTTCATGGTGACCTTCGAGCCGATGTTGCCGTCGACCCACTCCATCGTCCCGCCCTCCTCGACCGTGGTCCGCTTGGTCACGAGGTTGTAGACGTTGTTCGACCAGTTCTGGATGGTCGTGTACCGCACGCGGGCGTTCTTCTTGACCACGATCTCGACGACCGCGCTGTGCAGCGAGTCCGACTTGTAGATCGGCGCCGTGCAGCCCTCGACGTAGTGCACGTAGCTGCCCTCGTCAGCGATGATCAGCGTGCGCTCGAACTGGCCCATGTTCTCGGTGTTGATCCGGAAGTAGGCCTGCAGCGGGATCTCGACGTGGACGCCCTTGGGGACGTAGACGAACGAGCCGCCCGACCACACCGCCGTGTTCAGCGCCGAGAACTTGTTGTCCCCGGCGGGGATGACGGTGCCGAAGTACTCCTCGAACAGCTCCGGGTGCTCGCGCAGCCCCGAGTCGGTGTCCAGGAAGATGACGCCCTGCTCCTCGAGGTCCTCGCGGATCTGGTGGTAGACGACCTCGGACTCGTACTGGGCGGCGACGCCGGCGACGAGGCGCTGCTTCTCGGCCTCGGGGATCCCGAGGCGGTCGTAGGTCTCGCGGATGTCCTCGGGCAGGTCCTCCCAGGAGGTCGCCTGCTGCTCCGTCGAGCGGACGAAGTACTTGATGTTGTCGAAGTCGATCCCCGACAGGTCCGGACCCCAGGTGGGGACGGGCTTCTTCGCGAAGAGCTTGAGGGCCTTCAGGCGGCGCTCGAGCATCCAGGCGGGCTCGTCCTTCTTGGCGGAGATGTCGCGGACGACGTCCTCGGACAGTCCGCGCCGGGCCGAGGCCCCCGCGGTGTCCTGGTCGTGCCATCCGTAGGCGTAGCTGCCGATGGACTTGATGATCTCGTCCTGGCTGAGCTGCTCTGGTGCACTCGTCATGATGTCCTTCCCTCCATGAGCGGTATGTGGGTCGTGCAGGCGTGGGCGCCGCCTGCGAGCGTGGCAAGTCTCTGGACGGGGACTCCCAGCATGCGGGAGATGGCTCGGGTCTCGATGTCGCACAGCTCGGGATGCTGCGCTGCGACGTCCTGCACCGGGCAGTGGCCCTGGCACAGCTGCGCGGTCACCACGGTACGCGGGCGCCCCGACGACCGGGCCGTCGCGGGATCCGCGGTGGGTGCGGGCACGTGGACCGTGACCGGGCGCACGGTGGTCGCGTAGCCGTGCTCGGTCAGCAGTGCGGCGAGGATCTCGACGCGCTCGGCGGGGCCGACCCGCTGCCCCGCGTCCGTGCGCTCGGCGACCCGGGCGGTGAACTCGGCCTCCCACGGCGCCACGCGCTCGGCGGCCAGCGTGCGCAGCGCTTCGATGCCCCCGACCTGCTGGAGCAGGTCCAGGGCCAGTCGGGTCAGGCCCTCGGCCTCGACGTCCGCCCCCGGGCGCACGCGCGCACGGGCCGACATCACGAAGGACTTGCTGGGTCGACCGCGTCCGCGGTGCGTCAGCACGACCTCGTGCTCCTCGATGGTGCCGTCGGCCTCGAGCGCCGCGAGGTGGCGTCGTACCGCGGCGCTCGTGAGCCCGAACCTCTCGGCGAGCTCGCGGGCCGTGACGGGGCCGTGGGCCGTGATGGCGTCGATGAGGCGGTCGCGGGTGTCGCGGCCGGAGTCGGACGGGGCGGGCCAGGTCTCGGCCCGGTCTGTCGGGGTCGTCATCTCGAACCCTCCTCCGTCTCACCGTTCCACAGCGGGCTCTCACCCTGCTGCGCGTCCTGCGGCGCCATGGAGGCGCCACCGGAACCATTTTACAAAGGTTCTGTTGCGAAAACGAGGAGTGCGCGCCGAGCCCGCGTGCCTCTGGACACACAGGCAACCCTCACCTCACCGAGAGCCGGGCGGTGGCCGCAGAGCGCATGAGCACGGTGGGCCACGAAGGACCCGTTGAAACTAGTACGTGTTTCAACTACCCTGAGGTGACACCCCCGAGCACCCGACCGGGGCGCACCAGCATCCAACACACCGAACCAGGAGGAGCGCCATGCCCGAGGACCACCGGACCTCTGCACCCGAGGAGCACACGTCGCAGGACGAGCACGACCAGAAGGGCTCCTACGTCCATCCCGGCCAGGAGTTCACCCGGGACATGCAGTACATCCCGACCCGGATCACGGCCGACGGCCGGAACGGCTACCCGGTCGAGCCCGGCCGGTATCGGCTCATCGTGTCGCGGGCCTGCCCCTGGGCCAACCGCGCAATCATCTCCCGGCGCCTGCTCGGGCTCGAGGAGGTGCTCTCGATGGGCATCGCCGGGCCCACGCACGACAAGCGGTCCTGGACGTTCGACCTCGATGCCGGCGGGAAGGATCCGGTGCTGGGGATCGAGCGCCTGCAGGAGGCGTACTTCGCCCGCTTCCCGGACTACCCCCGGGGGATCACGGTCCCGGCGGTCGTCGACACGCGGGACGGCGCCGTCGTGACCAACGACTTCCCGCAGCTCACGCTCGACCTCGCGACCCAGTGGACCGCCTACCAGCGCCCCGGGGCACCCGATCTGTACCCCGAGGCCCAGCGCGCCGAGATCGACGCGCTGAACGACTGGATGCTGCGCCACATCAACAACGGCGTCTACCGCACCGGGTTCGCCGGCTCGCAGGAGAAGTACGAGTCCGCCTACGCGGACCTGTGGGAGAGCCTCGACGTGCTCGAGGAGCGCCTGGGGCGCTCCCGCTACCTGATGGGCCCCGCGATCACCGAGGCCGATGTGCGCCTGTTCCCCACCCTGATCCGCTTCGATCCCGTCTACTTCTCGCACTTCAAGGCCAACCGGCAGCCGCTGGCGACGATGCCCAACCTCTGGGCGTACACGCGTGACCTGTTCACGACGCCGGGGTTCGGGGACACCATCGACCTCCAGCACATCAAGGAGCACTACTACGTGGTCCAGACCGACATCAACCCCACCGGGATCGTGCCCGTGGGCCCGGACATGTCCCACCTGCTGGACCCCCACGACCGGGACCGCTTCGAGACCCGCACCTGGGGCGAGGGCACGGCACCGCTGCCGCCGCTGCGGTCCGAGGTCGTCCCTGCCGACCACACCCCGCTGCACGTCGAGGGCCGCTGAGCGGCGGGCTCCGCCGAGTCCGGGGGCTCCGGCGGGGGCGCGCCCGGAGGACACTCGGGTGCCCGCACGGGCGCGCCCGGGCGGGTGCACGGGGCCGCGCGGGCCTAGCATGGTCGGCGCTATGGAAGAGATCCCCTCCCCCGCGCTCGAGATCGACGCGCTGGTCAAGTCCTACGGGCCCGTGCGTGCCGCCAACGGCATCTCGCTGACGGCCCGGCGCGGCGCGGTCACTGCGCTGCTGGGGCCCAACGGCGCCGGGAAGTCGACCACGATCCACTGCGCCACCGGACTCCTTCGACCGGACGCCGGCACCGTGCGCGTGCTCGGACGGGACCCGTGGCGCGGCGACGCGGACCTGCGCGCCCGGGTGGGCGTCATGATCCAGGACGGGGGCCTGGCCTCCGGCACCTCGGCGCTGTCGCTGCTGGAGTACGGCGCCTCGCTGTATGCGGACCCGTGGCCGGTCTCGGACCTCGCCGGCCGGCTCGGCATCGACGCCTTCGCCCGCACCCTCGTGCGGCGCCTCTCAGGCGGTCAGCGTCAGCGCCTCGCCCTGGCGCTCGCGCTCGTGGGGCGTCCCGAGCTCGTGTTCCTCGACGAGCCGACCGCGGGCATGGACACCGCGATCACCCGCACCGTGCGCGAGCTGATCCGCGAGCTCGCATCCGGGGGCACGGGCATCGTGCTCACCACGCACCTCATGGACGACGTCGAGGACCTCGCCGATCACGTCGTCGTCATCGCGGCCGGCCAGGTGGTCGCCGCGGGCAGCCCCGCCGAGGTGGTCTCCGAGCATCGTGCCTCCGACGGCACCGTCCACCTCACCGCGACCGCCGCGGGCCTGGCCCCGTCCCTCGCCGCGCCCCTGGAGGCGGACCTCGCCGCGGTCGCCGCCCGGCACGGTGTGGACCTGCAGGTCACCATCGGTGCTGCGGACCTCGAGAGCGTCCTGCTGGACCTCACGGAGAGCGACCGATGACCACCGCCCCCGCCCCCTCGACCGCCGGGCCTGCGCCCGCCGTCCGACGGGTCCTGGCCCATGCCGCCCTCGAGGCGCGGATCCTCCTGACCAACGGCGAGCAGCTCATGGTGGCGATCGTGCTGCCGGCGCTCGTGCTGCTGGCGCTCGTGCTCCTGCCTGTCGGGGAGATCGCGGGCGCCGCACGGATCGACACCGCCGTCGCCGCGACGGCCGCGACCGCCCTGATCTCCACCTCGTTCACCTCCCAGGCGATCCAGACGGGATTCGACCGCCGCGGCGGGGTTCTGCGATGGATCGCGACCACGCCGCTGGGTCGAGAGGGCTACCTGGCCGGCAAGATCCTCGCGACCCTTGCGGTGCACGGGATCCAGGTGCTCGTCCTGGGGGCCCTCGCCCTGGCCCTCGGGTGGAGGCCTGCTCCCCTGGGGGTCCTGGCGTCCGTCCCGGTGTGGGTCCTGGGCACCATCGCCTTCGGTGCGCTCGGCCTCCTCGTGGCCGGGACCCTCCGCACCGAGGCCGTGCTCGCCGTGTCCAACGTGCTGTTCATCCTGTTCGTGGCCGTCGGCGGGGTGGCCCTGCCCACCGGGTCCTACCCGCAGTTCCTCCGGGGGATCGTGGACCTGCTGCCCTCGGGCGCCCTCGGCGAGCTGCTCCGGACGTGCCTGGCCGGAACCGCCTTCTCCCCCGGGTCGCTCGTCGTGCTGCTCGTCTGGGCCGTCGTCGGCTCCGTGCTCGTCACCCGGTTCTTCCGGTGGACCTCCGTCTGACCCCTCCGGTGGGACTCCGTCAGGACGGCTCCCGCGGACCTCGACGGACGCGGTCCGACGATGATCTGCGATCCGACGTGATCTTGGTCCGCGATCACCGGTGCACCCCGGCCGGTCCCGGGATCCGTGCGCGCCGGAACCTAGACTGGAGCCCATGAGCACCCGATCCGGGGCGCAGGCCGCGCCCGCCGCACCCCCGGAGCCCGGCACCGCCGCGAGCCCCGTCCTCGCCTCGCTCTCCCCCCGGCAGCGGTGGATCGTGCTCGTCGCCTTCTGGGGGAACCTCGTCTGCCAGATGGGCATCATCGTCACCGGCGGCGTGGTGCGCCTGACCGGATCGGGACTGGGCTGCTCGACCTGGCCCAACTGCGAGCCGGGCCAGTTCGCCCCCAACACCGCCAACCCCACCGGGTTCCGCGCCTTCATCGAGTTCGGCAACCGCACCCTGACGGGCGTGCTGGGCGTCTTCGCGATCGCGGTGCTCGTCGTCGCGATCCTGTGGCTGCGCCGCAAGGGCCGTGGCTTCATGGTCCTGGCGGTGCTGCCTCTCGTGGGCACCGCGCTGCAGGCCATCGTCGGCATGGTCATCGTGAAGATGCACCTGCACCCCGGCGCCGTCGGACCGCACTTCCTGCTGTCGATCACGCTGGTGGTGCTCTCGACGATCCTGCTGGTGCGACTCCTCGACGGCGACGGCCCGGCCCGGCTCGCCGTGGCGCCCGCCGTCTCGGCGCTCGTCCTGGCCCTGGCCGTCGTCGCCGCGGGAGTCCTGGTCCTGGGCACCCTGGTCACGGGCTCGGGCCCCCATTCCGGGGATCTCGAGGCCACGGTCCGCCTGGGCCTCGACCCGCGGATGATCTCCTGGCTCCATGCCGATGCCGTGATGCTGTTCAGCGGACTCCTGCTCGGATCGCTCGTGACGGTGCACCTCGTGACCTGCCCGCGCCGCGCACGCGTCTCCGCCTGGGCGCTGCTCGTGGTGACCGCACTGCAGGCCGTCATCGGCTACACCCAGTACTTCACGGCTCTCCCACCCGTGCTGGTCGGGCTCCACATGCTGGGAGCGGCCCTGTTCACCGGCGCCGTCACGTGGTTCGCGTCGAGCCTGTGGACGTGGCGGGCCGTCGATGCCGCGGACACCGGTCTCGTCGCCCCCGACGCGGGGGACGCGGCATGATCCTCGGACGCTCGCGGCACGCCCCCGAGCCCCAGGGCCCCACGATCCAGGACATGCGCCCCTCGGGCGAGTTCGTCGCCGGGGTGCTCTCGGAGCTGCGCCGCACCGTCGCGGTCGGCACGAACCTCCTGGACATCGACGCCGAGGTGCATCGGATGATCCGTGAGGCCGGCGCCACCAGCTGTTACCTCGACTACCACCCGCGCTTCGGCGCCTACCCCTTCGGGAAGGTCATCTGCACGAGCGTCAACGACGCCGTGCTCCACGGCCGTCCCTGCGACCGCGCCCTGGTCGACGGCGACCTGCTCTCCCTGGACCTCGCCGTCGAGCTCGAGGGCTGGGTCGCCGACTCCTGCCTCTCGGTCGTCGTCGGCACCCCGCGAGAGGAGGACCTGCGGCTGATCCGCGACACCGAGACGGTGATGTGGGCAGGCATCGACCAGGTGCGCGCGGGCCGCACGGTCGGGGACATCGGCCACGCCGTCCAGGGAGCCGCCCACGCGCTGGGTTACACGATCAACCGGCAGTTCGGCGGGCACGGCGTGGGCCGCACGATGCACGAGGAGCCCTTCGTCCCCAACTTCGGCACTCCCGGCGGCGGCCGCGCGCTCCACGCGGGAATGGTGCTGACGGTCGAGCCGTTCCTGTCGGCCACCACGAGCGAGCTGGAGATCACCGACCGCGACGGGTGGACCGTCGAGACCGTCGACGGCTCACAGGGTGCGCACGCCGAGCACACGCTGTACGTGACGGACGGGGCGCCGATCATCCTCACCGCGCGGGCGGACGACCCCTCGCCCCGGTCCTCGCAGGTCGCCGCGGGCTGAGAACGCGGGGGCGACGCCCCCGGACGCGGACGCCCCGCATGGTCAGCCGAGGACGTCGCGCACGGACGCCGCGATGCCGGCGGCATCCAGCCCGTTGCGGGCCAGGATCGCGTCGCGCTTGGCGTGCGGGATGAACCCCTGCTGGACACCCAGGGCACGCACCGGCGGAGCCGGTCGCGAGAGCGTCGCCCGGGCACCGAGCGCCAGCGTGATCGCGGCCCCGACGCCCCGGGAGTCGACGCCATCCTCGACGGTGACCACGACGCGGGCGGTCTCCGCGAGGTCCAGGAGCGCGGGATCCACGGGCAGCGCCCGGACCGGATCCAGGACGACGACGTTGCCGGGCACCTGCGCAGCGGCCTCGACGGCACGTCCCGCGAGTGCACCGACGCTGATGACGAGGGCGTCGATCGCGGCCTCGGCGTCGCCCGCGAGCACCTGTCCCGCAGGGACCTCGGCCACGACGGGCAGGTCCGTCGGGCATGCGCCCTTGGGATAGCGCACCAGGGCTGCGCCGTCGTGGGCCACGGCGGCGTCGATCGCGGCGTCGAGCCGGGTCGCGTCCCGCGGGGCCCACACGTGCAGGCCGGGGACCTGGGCGGCCAGGGCGAGGTCCCAGATGCCGTGGTGGCTGGGGCCGTCGTCGCCCGTGACGCCTGCCCGGTCCAGGGTGATGGTGACGTCCTCGTCGTGCAGCGCCACGTCCAGCAGCAGCTGGTCCAGCGCCCTGGTCAAGAAGGTCGAGTACAGCGCGACGATCGGCTTGGCGCCGCCGCGCGAGAGGCCGGCCGCGGTGTCCAGTGCCAGCTGCTCGGCGATCCCGACGTCGATCACGCGGTCCGGCGACGCGGCTTGGAGAGGGCTCAGGCCCACGGGGTCGATCATGGCGGCGCTGACCGCCACGACCCGGTGATCCGCGCGGGCGGCCCGCAGGAAGGCCTCCCCCGCTCGGGCGGTCCAGGTGACCGGCGGCGCCGGGGCGTCGGGGGCAGGCAGCGTCTCCCGGGTGGCCTCGGAGGCCGTCGGCAGGTCGACGGCGAAGGGACCGGTCGCATGCCAATGGTCGATGACGTCCTGCTCGGCACGCTCGAAGCCCATGCCCTTGCGGGTGAGCACGTGGACCACGGGCGCGCCGCGGCGCGGGTCGCGGGATATCCGGTGCGCCGTCGCGAGGACGTCAGCGAGCGCGTCGAGGTCGTGTCCGTCGACCGGACCGAGATAGGAGAGCCCGAGCGCGGTGAAGACGTTGTCCGAGGCCGTCGCCGACCCATCGCGCAGCGCCGCGAGATGCGCGGCCAGACCCCCGATGGTCGGCGCGTAGGACCGCGTGTTGTCGTTGAGCACGACCACGGTGCGGCCGGCCGGATCCGCGGCGAGATCGTTGAGCGCCTCGAGGCCCACCCCGCCCGTGAGCGCGCCGTCGCCGATCACGGCGACCGTGCTCGCGGCCTCGGGACCCGCGTGCGCGGCACCGACCAGGCGCTGCGCGCGGTCGATGCCGTGTGCCCAGGCGATCGAGCCGGAGGCGTGGGAGTTCTCGACCACGTCGTGCTCGGACTCACCTCGGTCGGGATAGCCAGAGGTGCCGCCCTCCTGGCGCAGCCCCGTGAGGTCCGCGCGACCGGTCAGCATCTTGTGCACGTACGCCTGGTGTCCCGTGTCGAAGACGATCTGCTCGCGCGGGGAGTCGAACTCGCGGTGCAGGGCGATGGTCAGCTCCACCACACCGAGGTTCGGGCCGAGGTGCCCGCCGGTGGTCGAGGTGATCTCGACGAGGCGCTTGCGCACGAGAGCGGCGACGGCGGGGAGCTGCTGGGCGCCGAGGGCACGCAGCTGCTGAGGTGAGGCAGGGATGGCGGGGACGACGTCATCGGGTGCGAGCGACGTCGATCGCAGGGACCGCACGGGCATGGGACCTCCTGGAAGTCGGCGGGCCGATGGCCCGACCCCCCGAGACTACGTCCCCGTGACCAGCACGGACGCCCGACATGGTCACATCTGTGCAGATCTTCACGGCATGACCACGGCGTACCGACGCGGTCCGCAACAGCGTGCAGATCGCGTGGGCGGGCGTGCGTCGTCGAGAACGCCGATGGCCCACCCCCGGAAGGGGACGGGCCGTCGCACGGAGCTCCGCGGCAGCCTCGGCCACCGCTCAGCGCATCACGCCGCCACGAGCGAGCGCAGCACGTACTGCAGGATCCCGCCGTTGCGGAAGTAGTCCGCCTCGCCGGGGGTGTCGATCCGCACGACCGCGTCGAACGCGATCGGCTCGGCGCCCTCACGGGTCGCGACCACCTTGACGGTCTTGGGCGTGCGGCCCTCGTTGAGCTCGGTGACGCCCGAGACGTCGAAGGTCTCCTCGCCCGTCAGGCCCAGCGACTCCGCGGTCTCCCCCGCGGGGAACTGCAGCGGGAGGACGCCCATGCCGATGAGGTTGGAGCGGTGGATGCGCTCGTAGCTCTCGGTGATGACGACCTTGACGCCCAGGAGCTTGGTGCCCTTGGCGGCCCAGTCGCGCGAGGAGCCGGTGCCGTACTCCTTGCCTGCCAGGACGACCAGCGGGATGCCCTGCTCGGCGTAGGCCTGCGCGGCGTCGTAGATGAACTCCTGCTCGCCGGTCAGGAGGTTCTTGGTGTAGCCGCCCTCGACCCCGTCCAGGAGCTGGTTGCGGATCCGGATGTTGGCGAAGGTGCCACGGATCATGACCTCGTGGTTGCCGCGGCGCGAGCCGTAGGAGTTGAAGTCCTTGCGCTCGACGCCGTGCTCGCGGAGGTACTGGCCCGCCGGCGAATCGGCCTTGATCGATCCGGCCGGGGAGATGTGGTCCGTCGTCGTGGAATCGCCGAGCTTGACGAGCACGCGGGCACCGGAGATGTCCTCGACCGGGGCCGGGGTGTGCTCCATGCCCTCGAAGTACGGGGGCTTGCGCACGTAGGTGGACTCCTGGTCCCAGGCGAAGGTCGCGCCCTCGGGGGTGTCCAGCGAGCGCCAGCGGTCGTCGCCCGAGAAGACGTCGGCGTAGTCGGCGCTGAACATCTCCTGGGTGATGTTCTCCCCGATGACCTGCTCGACCACGGTGGGCGAGGGCCAGATGTCGCGGAGGAACACGTCGTTGCCGTCCGTGTCGGTGCCCAGCGCATCGTTCTCGAAGTCGAAGTCCATCGTGCCCGCGAGCGCGTACGCGATGACCAGAGGCGGCGAGGCCAGGTAGTTCATCTTCACGTCGGGGTTGATGCGCCCCTCGAAGTTGCGGTTGCCCGAGAGCACGGCGGTGACGGCCAGGTCGTTCTCGGCGATCGCCTCGGAGATCTCCGTGTCCAGCGGGCCGGAGTTGCCGATGCAGGTGGTGCAGCCGTAGCCGACGAGCTGGAAGCCCAGCCGGTCGAGGTACGGGGTCAGCCCCGACTTCTCGTAGTAGTTGGTGACGACCTGGGATCCCGGCGCCAGCGACGTCTTGACCCAGGGCTTGGCCGTGAGGCCCTTCTCGACGGCGTTCTTGGCCAGGAGGCCGGCGGCCATCATCACCGAGGGGTTGGAGGTGTTGGTGCACGAGGTGATCGAGGCGATCGACACGATGCCGTGGTCGATCGCGAAGTCCGTGCCCTGCACCGGGGTCGGGTGCGAGGCGCGCCCGGCGACCTTCTCGTGACGCGGGGCCTCTCCCCCGCCGTCGTTGTCCGAGCCCGGCTGGGCCGGGTCCGAGGCGGGGAAGCTCCCGGCCACGTCGCCGTCGGCGATGACCTCGGGCTCGTCGGCGTAGGTGGGCAGCACCTCGCGGAAGCTCTGCTTGGCCTCGGTGAGGACGATCCGGTCCTGGGGGCGCTTGGGGCCGGCGATCGAGGGGACGACCGTCGAGAGGTCCAGCTCGAGGTACTCGGAGTACTTCGCCTCGCGGGACGGGTCGTGCCACAGGCCCTGGCGCTTGGCGTAGGCCGCGACGAGCGCGACCTGCTCCTCGCTGCGGCTGGTCAGGCGCAGGTAGTCCAGGGTCACGTCGTCGATCGGGAAGATCGCGACGGTCGAGCCGAACTCGGGGCTCATGTTGCCGATGGTGGCGCGGTTGGCCAGGGGCACCTGGCCCACGCCCTCGCCGTAGAACTCGACGAACTTGCCGACGGCGCCGTGCTTGCGGAGCTGCTCGGTGATCGTGAGCACCACGTCGGTGGCGGTCGCTGCCGGAGGGATCTGGCCGGTGAGCTTGAAGCCCACCACGCGCGGGATGAGCATCGACACGGGCTGGCCCAGCATCGCGGCCTCGGCCTCGATGCCGCCGACGCCCCAGCCCAGGACGCCCAGGCCGTTGACCATGGTGGTGTGCGAGTCGGTGCCCACGCACGAGTCGGGATAGGCGCGCAGCGTGCCGTCGACCTCGCGGGTCATGACCGTGCGGGCCAGGTACTCGATGTTGACCTGGTGGACGATCCCGGTGCCCGGGGGAACCACCTTGAAGTCGTCGAAGGCGGTCTGGCCCCAGCGCAAGAACTGGTAGCGCTCCTGATTGCGCTCGTACTCGAGCTCCATGTTGCGCTCGAGGGCGTCCAGGCGACCCGCGACGTCGATCATGACGGAGTGGTCGATGACCATCTCGGCCGGCGCCAGCGGGTTGATCTTCTCCGGGTCCCCGCCGAGCTCCTCGACGGCCTCACGCATGGTGGCGAGGTCGACGACGCAGGGGACGCCGGTGAAGTCCTGCATGATCACGCGGGCGGGCGTGAACTGGATCTCGACGCTGGGGTCGGCGTCGGGGTCCCAGGCGCCGAGGGCGCGGACGTGATCGGCCGTGATGTTGGCCCCGTCCTCGGTGCGCAGCAGGTTCTCCAGCAGGATCTTGAGGCTGTAGGGAAGCTTGTCGTGTCCCTCGACCGCGTCGAGGGCGTAGATCTCGTACTCCGAGGGGCCGACGGCGAGGGTTTCGCGCGCGTCGAACGAGTTGACCGTGCTCACGGTGTGACTCCTTGTGGTCTGGGGCGTGGGCCCATGCTAGGGCCAGGTCCGGCCGGGGTGGGGCGATCCCGCGACAGCCGAACTTTTTCTCTTGACGTCAAGACAAATCTATCACGATGCGGGCTCGAGGACCGCGACCGACTCGATGTGATGTGTGTGGGGGAAAAGGTCGAACGCCCGCAGATCGGCGATGCGCCAGCCGTGGCGCTCGGCGACCGCGAGATCCCTGGCGAGCGTCGAGGGCTCGCACGAGACGTAGACGATGCGCCGGCGCGTCGCGGCGGTGAGCTCCCGGATCAGCTCGGCGCCGGCGCCGGCGCGCGGCGGGTCCAGGACCACGAGGTCCGGACGCGTACCGGCGCGGACGGCGGTGCGCACCCAGGCCAGGCAGTCGCCGCGCTCGGCGCGCGCCGCGGGCAGGTCCGCGAGGTTCTCGGCGGCCAGGGCGCTGGCTCGCGCGTTGCCCTCGACGGTCACGACCTCGCCGCCCTCGCCGGCGGCCCGGGCGGCGGACGCGGCGAACAGGCCGACGCCGCCGTACAGATCCCAGACGTGGTCGCCCGGACGGACGTCGAGGTCACCGGCGACCACGTCGGACAGCAGCGTCGCGGCCTCGCGGTGGCTCTGCCAGAAGCCGGTCTGGGACACCCGGAACTCGCGATCGGCCACGCGCTCGCGCACCAGGCCGTCCCCGCGCACCGGATGCAGACCGGAGGAGTTCTGGACGCTGACGGACGCCTGGCCCCAGGAGTCGGGGATGACGAGCGACGCGGGATCCAGGGTCCGCCCGACCACCACGACCGCGGCGGCCCCGGTCGAGGTGCCGACGACGTCGATGGCCTCCGTGCCCGCCGGCGGCGTCCAGCTCGGGACGTCGAGGGCGGTGATGGCCGGCACCGAGAGGGGGTCCTCGCCGACCGGTCGCACGTCGTGGGAGCGCCAGCCGCGCATCCCGACATGACCCTGCTCGTCGACCGCGAAGCGCACGCGCGTGCGCCAGGCCAGACCCTCGCCGTCGTGCGGGGCCGGCTCCACCTGGGCGTCCTCGACGGGGAAGGACTCGACATGCGCGCGGGACAGGAGGTCCTGCAGGACCTCGGTGGCGATCCGGCGCTGGGCGGGCAGGGCGATGTGCGCCCAGTCCGCTCCGCCGACGCCGTCGGTCCCGGCCTCGGGCCAGACGGAGGGGACACGGTCCGGGCTCGCCTCGAGGACCTCGACGGCCTCGGCGCGCCAGAAGCGGGCATCGGCCGCATCGTCGGGATCCTCGAGCAGGCGGGCGACGACGGTCTCCCCCGGTGCCGAGCCGCGCACGAACACGACGCGGCCCTCGTGGCGGGCCACGAAGGTGCCGCCGGTCGCGGGGTTCGACGAGGTGAGGGTGATCATGCGTCCTGCGCTCACGGGGGCGTCGTCAGCGGTGGGGGCTGCCACTGCGTCCACCTTCCTTTTCCTTCGGGGGTCGGGCGTCGGTCCCGGCGTCGTGGGCGGCGGCAGTCACGGCCACGTCTGCCGCATCGGGCACGGTGGGCACCGTGTCCTGATCGGCGGCGCCGAGGTCCCACGGCACCGTGGTGACCATGACGCGCGGCACGTGGGCGAGGCGGCTGCGGAGGCGTCGGGCGGAATGGTTGTGCAAGAAGTGCTCCCACCAGTGTCCCACCAGCACCTCGGGCACGTAGACCACGACGATGTCGCGCGGGTTGCGCCGTGCCAGCAGGTGCACGTGGGCCATCACCGGGGCGACCACGGCGCGGTACGGCGAGTAGAGGATCCGCAGCGGGATCTGCAGGTCCAGGGCGCGCCACCGCCGGACCAGCTCGGCGGTGCCGGAGGTCGCGTCGGCATCGTGGTCGTCGATGGTGAGGGCCTCGAGCGAGGAGTGGCGTGAGGAGGCCGCGACCGACAGCGCCCGCATGGTGGGCCGGTCCAACGTGGAGACCAGGACGACGGCGTGCGAGCGCGAGGGCAGGGCCGCGGGGTCCGTGCCGGACTCGTCGAGCGCCAGGCGCTCGGCCAGTCGCCGATAGTGGCGGTGGATCGCGGTCATCACCGCCCACAGCGCGATCATCGCCAAGACCGCGCTCCAGGCCCCGTGGGCCAGCTTGGTCACCAGCACGATGACCAGCACGAGCGTGACCAGCACGAACCCGGCGGCGCTGACCGCGCGCAGGAAGGCGATGACGCGGCGGTCCCGCGGGGACGACGCGACGCGGCGGCGCGCCGTGTAGTGGCGGACCATCCCGAGCTGGCTGAGCGAGAACGCCACGAACACGCCCACGATGTACATCTGGATGAGGAGCGTGACGTCGGCGCCGGTGGCCCACACGAGCCCGGCTGAGACGAGGGCGAGCGCCAGGATGCCGTTGGAGTAGGCCAGGCGGTCCCCGCGCACCCGCAGGCGACGGGGCAGGTAGTCGGCGCGGGCCAGCGAGCTCGCGAGGTTGGGGAAGCCGTGGAAGGCGGTGTTGGCCGCGAGGAACAGCACGAGCGCGGTGACGAAGGTGACGAGGTAGAACATCGGGGAGCCGGGAGAGAACACCGCCTGGGCCACCTGCCCCATCACCGGCAGCTGCTGGTACCCGGTCGCGGGCTCGCCCGCCCGCGTGAGCTGCGTGGCGGGGTCCTCGACGAACCGCACCCCGGTGGCCATCGCCAGCGCGATCACCCCCAGCAGCATCGCCGAGGAGATCAGCCCCAGCAGCACGAGCGTGATCGACGCGTTGCGCGCCTTGGGAGCGCGGAAGGAGGGCACGCCGTTGCCGATCGCCTGGACCCCGGTGAGCGCGGCGCACCCGCTCGAGAAGGCGCGCAGCACCAGGAGTCCGCCGCCGAGGGCCGTCATCCCGTGGTCGAAGGCGTCGACGGGCACCAGGGCGAGGTCGGCGCTGGGCGCGCGCCCCAGGGTCCCGGTGGCCGCCTCGACGGCCCCGACCGCGATCGTCACGCCGATCGCCCCCATGAAGAGGTACACCGGGATCGCCAGGACGGCGCCGGACTCCCGGACGCCGCGGAGGTTCACGACCGCGAGCACGCCGATGAGGATGACGGCGATGAGCGCCTCGTGGCCGTGCAGGGACGGCACCGCGCCCGTCGCGTAGTGCCCCGCCTGGGCGATGGACACGGCGACCGTCAGGACGTAGTCGACCAGCAGCGCGGAGCCGACGACCCGCCCGGCGCCGCTGCCGAGGTTGGTCTCGACGACCTCGTACAGACCGCCGCCGCTGGGGTACTCCCGGACGATGTTGCGGTTGGTCACGACGACGACCGCCATCACGAGGACGACGGCCAGGCCCACCCAGGGGCTCACGAGATAGGCCGACAGCCCGGCGACGGCGAGGGTGAGCAGGATCTCGTCGGGTGCATAGGCGACCGAGCTCAGGGCGTCGGCGGCGAACGTCGGCAGGGCGATCCGGATCGGCAGGCGCTCGCGCGAGAGCCGCTCGGTCGCATAGGCGCGGCCGAGCACCAGACGCTTGAGGGTGGAGGGGAGCCCGGGCACGGGACCAAGGGTAAGCCGGGGCCGGGACGCTCCCGTGCGACCCGGCGTGCGCCGCGCCGTGACGCCTCGTGCGCGAGCACCTACAGTGGGGACGCCCACCGCCCGGCGGGCAGGAGTCCCCACCAGGAGGCACGATGCACGTGGTCGTCATGGGCTGCGGCCGCGTGGGCTCGATGCTCGCGCTGCGCACCGTCGAGATGGGGCACACCGTCGCGGTGATCGACCAGGACCCCGCCTCCTTCGACCGTCTGGGCGCGGAGTTCCCCGGGACCTGCGTGACCGGCGTCGGCTTCGACCGTCGGACCCTCGTCCAGGCCTCCATCCGCGACGCCGCCGCCTTCGCCGCCGTCTCCAGCGGCGACAACACCAACGTGATCGCCGCGCGGGTCGCCCGCGAGGAGTACGGGGTCCGCAACGTCGTGGCCCGCATCTACGATCCCCGGCGCGCCGAGATCTACGAGCGCCTGGGCATCGCCACGGTGGCGACCGTGCGCTGGACCGCCCACCAGATGATGGCGCGGCTGCTGCCGGGCAGCCCGGACCACGAGTACCGCGACGTCTCCGGGCGCCTGACCATGCTCGTGGCCTCGTGCGAGCCGAGCTGGGTGGGCACGCCGATCGGTGAGGTGGAGCGCCGCACGCGGGCCCGCGTCGCCTTCGTGACCCGCCTCGGCGAGGGCCTGCTGCCCGGCGCCGAGACGCGGGTCCAGGACGGGGACCGGTTGCACCTCATGGCCGAGACGACGCGTCTGGACGAGGTGGAGACGGTGCTGGCGCATCCGCGCGCCGAGGACGCCGAGAGCACCGGCCCGGCGACGGGGCGCGTGCGATGAGGGTCGTCGTGGTGGGCGCCGGCGGCGTCGGGCGCTCGATCGCCGCCGAGCTCGTGGACAAGGACCACACGGTGGTGCTCGTGGATCGCGCCGTGACCGCCTCGCGCCGGGAGTCCGTGCCGCAGGCCGAGTGGCTCCAGGGGGACGCGTGCGAGCTGTCGGTGCTGTCGGCCTCCGGTCTGGCCGATGCCGAGGTGATCGTCGCGGCCACTGGCGACGACAAGGTCAACCTCGTGGTGAGCCTGCTGGCCAAGACGGAGTTCGCGGTGCCGCGGACCGTCGCGCGGGTCTCCCACCCCTCCAACGAGTGGATGTTCGGGGATGCCTGGGGCGTGGACGTCGCCGTCTCGACGCCGCGGGTGATGACGGCGCACGTCGAGGAGGCCGTCTCGGTGGGCCGCGTCGTCAAGATGTTCGGCTTCGCGGGCTCGCGCACCCAGCTCGTCGAGATCACGGTGCCCTCCGAGAGCCCCAAGATCGGCCGCACCGTGGGGTCGATGCGCTGGCCCCCGGGGACGGTGCTGGTGGGGATCATCCGCGACGGGCTGCCGGTGGCCCCGACGGCCCATGACGCGATCGAGGCGCTCGACGAGCTGCTGTTCCTCGCGGAGACGGATGGGCTGCGGCCCCTGCAGGACCTGTTCGTCCCGCGCACCGGGAGCTGATCGCCGCCCCAGGTGCCGTGCGGTGCCCGGCGCGGCCCAGGTGCCGTGCGGCTCAGAGAGCCGAGGCCTCCGCGGCGGCGGTGCGGGCCTCGCGGCGGTGCACGAGCGCCCGGTGCATGAGCCAGACGAGGTAGACGACGAGGGCGAACAGCGGCAGCCCCATCACGAGCTTGGCGATGCCGAGCGCGGCGACCTGGCCGGTCGCGTACAGCGTGGCCTGTACCGCGAGCTTGAGCAGGTACATCCCGGCGAGCATCCAGGTGGCGCGCGTGTAGGTCCGCACAGCGTCGCGGTCCTGCGCCCAATCGGCCACGCGGGGATCGAACACCGCGGCCACGAGTCCCACGAGCGGCCGGCGAGCGAGCACCGAGACGAGCAGGACGACGGCGGTCAGCGCGTTGATCGCAAGGCCGGGCAGGTAGAAGTCGGTGCCGTCACCCGAGCGGATCGCCCAGATCGCACCGACGGCCACGCCCAGCAGACCGCCGACGGCGCTGCCGACGCGCTGGCGCTGGATCACCCGCACCAGGATCGCGAGAATGCACGCGGCGATCGCGGCGATCCCCGCGACGGTGATGTCGCGGGTGGTCACGAAGAGGACGACGAACAGAGCAGTGGGCAGCGCCGACTCGAGGATCCCGCGCCATCCGCCCACGGCATCGGCCGCGGAGAACTGCTCCTCGCGGAGGAGCCGGCCAGCACCGCCCTGCGGCGTCGTGCGTGCCGCAGAGCCTGCAGGGCCGCCGCCCGGGCCGGAGGCGGTCCCCGGGTCGGTCGATGCGGTGCGGCCATGGGCCTGGGCCGCGTGGGCGTCAGCCTGCGCGGCCGGGCTGTCGGCCTGTGCCACCTGGCCGTCTGCCTGCGCGGACCGGCCCTCGGACGGCGCCTGCTCGGTCACGTCTGCTCCTCCCCCGCTCGCGCGAGGATCTCGTACCGGGGGTTGTACATGACGCGGTGGTTGCCGCGGTTGGCCGCGAAGCCGGTCACCGACAGGCGCGTCCCCGGTTCGATGCCGGGGATCTCCTCGCGTCCCACCCAGATCACGGTGATCGAGCCCGTGCCGTCGACGACGTCGACCTCGACGGTCGGCGCGGCCGAGCGCGGATGCACGACCATCGAGGAGATGAAGCCCGTCAGGTGCACCTTGCGGCGGTCCCCGACGTCGGCGACGCAGTCGTAGCCTGCGCGCACGGCGTCGGTGCGGGCCCGGGCGGCATCGATCTCGTCGCTCGAGGCGAGGAAGCGCCGGACCCGGGCGAGCAGGTCGGGGCCTCGGGCGGGCGCGGACACGACGCTCAGCCGCTCTGGGTGATCTCGGGGCCGCGCGCGAGCGGGTCGAGCGGGTTGGAGTCCGCCGGGACGAGCCCGGGTCGCTGGCCCGGCAGGGCCAGCGGGATGAGCTCCTGGGGCGCCATGGCGTCCCCTCCGCGCACCACGACGACGCGCGAGAGGATCTCCTCGAACCGGCGCGTGGCATCCGCGTCGCCCACGGCGGGGCCCGACAGGATCGCGCGGAGGAACCAGCGGGGGCCGTCGACGCCGAGGAAGCGCGCGGGACGATACGTGGTGCGGCCGTCCGCACGACGGACGGGCAGGCGGCACACGAGCTCGGGGCCGAAGATGCCCTCCCGGGACTCGGCGGTCCCGCCCTGGGACGAGACGGAGGTCCGCAGGGCGCCGCGCACCTCCTCCCACAGCCCGCGGGACTTCGGCGCCGCGAACGCCTGGATCTGGAGCGAGGAGCCGTCCAGCACGAGGTTCACGCCGGTCACTGCCCGGGTGCGCTGATCGAGCTCGAGGCGCAGCTCCGTCCCGTCGATGCTGGGGACCTGGAGGCCCGCGAGGTCGATGCGGTCCTCGTCCGGGGCATCCTTCTCGTCGAAGGGGCCGCCTGCGAGGTGGGAGCGGTCCGCCTCCTGCTCCCAGCCGTCGTCCGTACCGTCGTCGGTCGACTCGTCCGCGGGTGCCGTCGAGGCCTTCGGACCGGCCTGGACCGCGCCGTCCTCGTCGGCCTCCGCGTCCGGGGTCGTGTCGTCCGTGACGTCGTCGGTCACGGTGTCGCGCTGTCGGCGTGAGAACAGTCCCACCGTCTACACCTCTCGTCGTGTGGTTGCGGGGGCGACCGTCTCCGCGGCCGAACCCTCCTCGGAGCCGAAACCGCCGCTGGAGCCGAATCCGCCCTGTGCCCTGGCCGTCGCGTCGAGCTCCTCGACGACCTCGAGGGTCGGGGCGAGGAACGGGACGACGACCAGCTGGGCGATCCGATCCCCGCGAGCCACCACGAACTCCTCGCGGAGGTCCGTGTTGTGCAGCGGGACGCGGATCTCCCCGCGATAGCCCGCGTCCACGATACCGGGGCCGTTGAGCACGGTGACGCCGTGGCGCACGGCGAGTCCGGAGCGGGGGCACACCAGACCCACCGTCCCGCTCGGCAGGGCGAGGGAGACGCCGGTGCCCACGAGGGCGCGTCCCCCCGCGGGGATCACGACGTCCTCGGCCGCGACGAGGTCGAAGCCCGCGTCGTCGGGGTGGGCACGCCCGGGCAGGACGCCGCCGGGCGCCAGCCGCACGGGCATGGTCGCCGGGGTCGCCCCGGCACCGGGGATCGGGGGGTTCGGGGTGGTCGGTGGGGCGCTCACGGAGTCCTCGGGCATGCCGACCAATGTACCCACGGCCCGTGCCCCGGCCGGGAGCTCCCTGGACGGGCGGTCCCGCCGTGTCCGGGGTCCGCGGATCCGCGCGACCTCGGCATCCCGGGTGCCCCGTGAGACCATGGGTCCATGTCCCACGACGCAGCCGGCGCGCAGCCGAGCACCGACGATCAGGCACCCGCCACCGGTCCCGTCCACGGGGACGCTCCCCCCGCGACGGCCGACACGGTCCTGTTCCGGGAGCGTCTGCTCCCCAGCGTCGGGGTGTGGATCGTGGGCGCCCTGACCGGCGGGCTCTTCGGTCTGATCCTCGTGCCGATCTCGGTCGAGGCCGGCTTCGTCGTGTCGATCCTCATGGCGATCGGCGTGTGCGTGATCTTCGCGGCGACCTCCTCCGTGCTCGAGGTCCGCGAGGGTCTCGTCCGGGCCGGGAGCGCACGGATCGAGCCGGAGCTGCTGGGGATCCCCGCCGTCCTCGAGGGCGAGGCCTGGACGGAGGTCATGGGCACCGGCTTCGAGCCGCTCGCCTTCCACGTCACCCGCGGGTGGATCCGCCGCGGCGTCCGGGTCCCGGTGCTGGACCGGGAGGACCCCACCACGGCATGGGTGCTCTCCTCCCGGCACCCCGATCAGCTGGCTCGCGCCCTGCGCGCCGCCGCCTGAGCGGTCAGGGCCCCGAGGGCACGTCGCGCCCACGGCTCCGTGGGGCACGGCGGCACGGTCCCGACCAGGCTCCCAGGACGCACGAAGGGCGCCCCCGACGGATCCGGGGCGCCCTGCGGTCCTGCGATCGTCCCGCCGCGGGGGCGGGGTCATGTCATGCGGCCGCGCATTCCTTGCAGATGATCAGCCGGCCCTCGACATGGTCGATCTGGCTGCGGTGCTTCACCAGGAAGCACGATCCGCACGTGAACTCATCCGCCTGTCGCGGGAGCACGCGGACGGAGAGCTCCTCGCCGGAGAGGTCGGCGCCGGGCAGCTCGTAGCTGTCGGCGGACTCGGCCTCGTCCTCGTCGACGGCGGGGGTGGAGGCCTCGTTGCGGCGGCCCTTGAGCTCCTCGAGCGAGTCCTCCCCCATCTCCTCGTCGTTCTTGCGGGGAGCGTCGTAATCAGTGGCCATCTACGGTCCATTCCTCGTGGGGTTCTGCGGTCCTCGGACCTGCCTCGATGCTCGTCTGACGGCGGGCTCGGGTCAGGTCCGATGACCCCGGGAACGCCGGACGAGCGGCGATTATTGCACCCGGCCCCTGACCCTGCAACACGTGGGGCGGATCTGCGAGGTTCCTCAAGGGGGACGTGCGATGATGTCTCCCGGCAGCGACCCCCGGCGACCGGGCGACCCGAGCCCCGAGAGGACCACGATGAGAGAGCTGCAGCTCGATTCGATCCACGACGACGGCGAGCACATCGTGCTCACCGACACCGATGGCGAGCAGTACACCCTCCGGATCGACGAGGCGCTGCGCGCGGCGGTCCGCCGCGACAAGCCCGCCCTGGGACTGATCCAGTCCGCGGAGAGGACGCCCCTGCGCCCTCGCGAGATCCAGGCGCTGCTGCGCGCCGGTCACGACGCCGAGGAGATCGTCCGGATCTCCGACATCGACATCGAGCACGTGCGCCGGTACGAGGGCCCCGTCCTGGCCGAGCGCGAGTTCACCGCCCAGCGCGCCCAGCGGTTCCCCGTCGGACGCTCCGGCGGCCCGACCCTCGCGGAGATCGCCGCCGAGCGGCTCCGCGCGCGCCAGGCCTCCCCCGAGCGCCGGTGGGACGCGTGGCGCCGGGAGGACGGCACCTGGACCATCGCCCTGTCCTTCGAGGCCGCCGGCAAGGCGCGCGTGGCGCACTGGCAGGCCGACATGGCCCGCCAGAGCGTCGTCGCCGACGACGACGAGGCACGCTGGATGACCGACGAGGACTATCCCGATGCCGATGCGCCGCGCCCGCGCGCGCGCCTGACCGCCGTGCGCGGCCGGGTCTACGACGTCGAGGCCGACGGCGGGGTCGACCACCCCGACCGCGAGGGGTCGCCCGCCGCGAACGCCGGCCGCACCGGCCCGTGGCGCACCGTGCGTCCCTCCGTCCGCGCCGACCACCCCTCCTCCATCGGCGAGGACGAGCTCGACGCGCTCAACGCCCGGCGCGGCCTGCGGCCCGTCCCCTCGCCCTCGTCCCCGGAGGACCGGGACGGGGACGACCACCCCGAGCACTCCGTCTGGACCTCCGTCGGCGACGACGAGGCGCACCTGGACGCCCGGGACCACGACGAGGCTCCCGCGGACTCCGTCGCCGCGACCGAGCACGCGAGCGGCACCGATGCGTCGCCCGCGCGCGAGGACGACGGCCACCTGGACACCGACCTCGGCACGGACTCCGCCGCACCGGCGGACGAGGGCCACGATCACCCGGGCACGCCCGTCGCGTCCGCTCGGGGCGGCTCCGCCGCAGGTGACGAGCCCCACGAGGACACGGTCGAGCTGACGCCCCTGCCCGGCTTCGACGACGCCGAGGCCCACACCGGCAGCGCGCGCAAGCGGTCGAGGACCCGCCGGGCGACCATGCCCAGCTGGGACGAGATCGTCTTCGGCTCCAAGAACGACTGAGGGGTGCGGGCGGGGTCTCAGGACCCGGCTGTCGCCCGCACCACCGGCACCAACGCCTCGCGGGAGTCGAGGGAGCCGTGCATGCCGATCATCGAGCGTGCGCCGTCCCCGCGCCGTGAGAAGTCGTCGACCGCCCAGCGGCCGCGGGCGATCACCAGCACGTCGGGCACCCGGGCGCGCACCGCGGGCTCGACCGGCGTGTCCACGGGGCCCAGGAGGCCCGCCGTCAGCACGTCCTCGCCATGCACGACGTGCGCGCGCTCGCCCAGCAGGTCCCGCAGGTCGGACGCGAGCTCGGCGGGATCGTCGTCGGTCTGCAGGGCCAGGGCCCTCGACTCCCCGGCGAGGCGAGGGATCCTCGCCGTGATCCGGGGATGCTCGGCCAGGTCCACGCGGTGCTCGTCGTCGGTGTCGAGCATCCCGTGGTCCGCGGTCACGGTCAGGCGCGTCCCCAGGGGCAGCCGGCGCAGGAGCGCGCCGAGCACCGCATCGGCCTCCGCGAGCGCGGTGCGCCACGCCTCGGAATCGACGCCGTGGACGTGCCCGGCGTGGTCGACCTCGGCGAGGTGCACGTACACCAGCCCGTCCTCGCCGGCTCGCCGCACGGCCAGGCGGACCGCGTCGACCGCCTCCGCACCGTGGCGGAACCCCGTGAACGGCCAGTCGGCGTAGGCGCAGCGCGTGAGGAACGAGCCGGCGTGCTTGAGCGGCCCCACGTGGACGCTGCGGCGTGTGGAGGTCCGGCCGAGATCAGGGGTGCGGATCCAGGTGGCGGGGTCCGGCGGGGGTGCGCCGCCCGGTGGGACGGGTGCGCCGCTGAGCTGCTGGACGCCCAGACCGGTGCGCGGATCGGTCACCGCGTATCCCAGGATCCCGTGGTCCAGCGGCGGGCGTCCCGTCATCAGGGAGCTGACGGCGGCTGCGGTGGTCGAGGGGAAGACGGTGCGGACCGCGGTCGTGGATCCGGCGAGCACCCGCAGGGTCGGCACGTGCGAGCGATGCTCCTCGAGGAGCTCGGCCCCGAGGCCGTCGATGAGCACGACGACGTCGCGACCGGTGACGGGCTCGGCGACAGGTCCGGGCAGCAGGGGCGGCAGGAGGTCCAGCAGACCGGGATGGGCGCCGTCGGCGAACGGCGGGGGCAGCAGGTCCCCGGGCCAGGTCGGCACCGGCGGTCAGTCCTCGAGGGCGTCGACGGCGTCGGCGAGCTCGGTGTGGAAGCGCAGCGCGGCCTGCACCGCGTGGTCGCCGTCGGCGAGCGCGCTGACCCGCAGGGCGAGGTCGGACGGGGAGAGCATCCCCGTGTAGCCGTGGTCGGCCTGGCATTCGGGGTCCTCGCACCAGGCGCGCTCGAGCTCGAGCCGACGGCTCCCGCCCCACGAGATCCCGAGCGTGACCTCGGCCTCGCGGCTGCCGACGGCGCCGGGGTCCGAGTCGAAGGTCTGCGACAGGCCCAGCGACCCGATCCGGGTCAGCCGGATCCGTTCCGTGGTCACGACGACCTGGCTGGGGTTCAGCTCGTCGGCGGCCTCGTCGTCGAGGTGGGCGATCACGAGGTGCCGGGCCGTCAGGGCCAGGACCGTGAGATGACGTCGCACCTCGGCCCCGTCGAACGTCGTCTCCGGGCGCACGAGATGCCCGATCACGGAGGCGCCGCGGAGCGAGCGCGCGATGCACCCGGCGGCGATCTCGGGGAAGTAGCCCGAGCGACGGAGGTCGTCGCGGAGGTCTGCCGGGAGCTGGACGGTCATGCGCCCATCCTCCCACGGTGCTGGGCGCGGCTCCGCTCGGCGGTGGGCGAGGGCCCCGGCGCCCCGGACTGGAGCACCCGGCGCGTGGCATCGGTGCGGTTGGGGGCCGGGGCCAGGCACACCCGGGCGCCGACCAGGTGGACCCCGTCGGCCGCGACGACCACTGGGTGCAGCTCCAGGCGTGCGACCTCCGGGAGGTCCTCGGCGAGCATGCCGACCCGGACGACCGTCTCGACGAGCGCCCCGAGGTCCGCGCCGGGCAGGCCGGGCCCCGGGGACAGGCGCACGGCGGTCGCGGGCTGGGCGATGAGGCGGCGCGCGCCCGCCTCGTCGAGCGGAGGGATCGCGTAGGCGACGTCCTCGAGGAGGGCGTCGGCGTCCCCGGACAGGGAGAAGCTCACGACCGGGCCCAGCGACGGGTCCTCGACGCTGCGCACCACGACCGCGACCCCTGGGGGCGCCATCGGCTGCACCAGCAGGGGGGCGTCGGAGAAGGGGAGGTCCCGGCGCATGGCGGTGACGGCGTCGCGGAGCCGCTCGGCGTCCGGGATCCCCAGGCGCACGCCCCCGAGGTCGGCGCGGTGGGCCAACTGCGGATCGGTGCTCTTGAGCACGGCGGGGAACCCCAGGGCGGTCGCGGCGGCCGCGGCCTCCTCGGGCTCGGAGACCACGCGCCCCGGCATCAGCTCGAGCCCGTAACAGGCCAGCAGCGCCCGCGCGGCGTCGGTGTCGAGCTCGACGACCCCGCGGACTCCCTCGAGCGCGTCCTCGACGAGCGCGCGAGCACGCACGCGGTCCACGTCCTCGCGCTCCGGCGGCCGGGGGTCGGCGACGCCCGTCCCGGCCAGGTGCGCCAGCGCGCCCGCGGCGGCCCGCACCACGAGCGCGGGGGTGGGGTGCACGGGCGGCAGCGCGGGGTCGTCGCGGACGGCGCGGCGCACCTCGTCGTAGCGGTCGGGCTCGGTCACGAGGCACACGCCGAGCCCCGCGCCCGAGCCGCGCGCGACGTCCGCCATCCGGCGCACGAGCTCGACGGGGTCGCCGGAGAGCGGATCGAGCACCCCGGCCAGCACCATGTCGACGCCGCCGGGGCCCGCCATCCGGGTCAGTGCGCGCACCATCATGCGCTCGTCGCCGATCGCCGGGACGTGGCGCTGCTCGGCGACGACGTGCAGGCCCGCCTCGTCGGCCGCGCCGCGCAGGGCCGCCCCGAGCGCCGGGGTGTTGGCGAGCAGCCCCACCCGTGTGCCCGAGGGAACGCCCTGGCGGTCCAGCATCTCCACGACGTCGACGAGATGGTCGACGCTGCGGGTGCCGACCACGCCCGCCGAGGTGAGCACCTGGTCCAGGGCGCGGCGCGGCAGCGTCGAGGAGCGCACGTCGTGCCCCGGCGGCGCCTGGATGGTCAGCGCGGGCGGGCGCAGGACCACGACGGGATGGCTCCGGGTGATGCGGCGGGCGATCCGGGTGAACTTGCGGGGGTTGCCCATGGATTCCAGCGCGAGGCCGATCACCCCGATCTCCGGGTCGTCCTCCCAGTGCTGCAGGCAGTCGTTGATCGAGACGTCGGCCCGGTTGCCCGCGCCCACGAACTCGCGGATCCCGACCCCACGGGCGGCTGCTCCGCTGAGGATCATCGCCGCCAGGGCGCTGGACTGCCCGGCCAGCGCGGCGCGGCCGGCGCGGGGCAGCCGGGGGGCGAAGGAGACGTTGATGGGGTCCTGCCCGGTGCGCAGGAACCCGAAGGCGGCCGGCCCCAGCACCCGCATCCCGAAGCGCCGTGCCCGGGACACGAGCCGGCGCTGGGCCCGTGCGCCCTCCTCCCCCGCGTCGGCGAAGCCCTCGGTGGGCACCACGAGCGAGCGCACCCCGATCCGCGCGCACTCGGCGACGGCAGCGATGCAGTCCGCGGGACGCAGCGCGAGGACCGCGAGGTCGACCGGACCGGGGACGTCGGCGATCCGCGGATGGGCCGGGCGCCCGCGGACCTCGAAGGCGTCGCGGGTGACCACGTGCACCGGCCCCGTGAACCCGGAGTCCTCGAGGGCCGTGAGCAGGCGGCCGCCCACGCTGTCGCGCGCCGCGGAGACGCCCGCGACGAGGATCGAGGACGGGGTCAGCATGCGTTCCATCGCCCGGGACTCGGCACGGTGCTCGCGTTCGAGGCGGACGGCCTCCGAGCGGTCGGTGGGGTCGATGTCGAAGGCGACCTCGACGATCCCGTCCTCGTAGTGGCGTCGCACGTCGAAGCCCGCGTCCGTGAACACCGAGAGCATGCGGCTGTTCTGGGGCAGGACCTCGGCCACGAAGGTGCGGATCCCGACCTCGCGGGCCGCGGCCGCGAGGTGCTCCAGGAGCACGGACCCCAGCCCCCGGCCCTGGTCGCGGTCCGAGACGTTGAAGGCGATCTCGGCCTCGTGGGGCGCGACCCGGTCGAAGCGGCCGACGGCGATGATCGCCTCGCCCTGGAACACGACGAGGGCGACCCGGTCGTGATGGTCCACGACGGTGAAACGTTCGAGGTCCCGCGGGGACAGCCTCGGCATGGGCGCGAAGAAGCGCAGGTACCGGGAATGCTCGGACTGCGCCTCGTGGAAGGCCTCGAGCGCGTCCGCGTCGCCGGGGAGGATCGGCCGCAGGTGCGCGGCGGTCCCGTCGCGCAGGGCGATGTCCGCCTCCCACGGGGCCGGATAGGGGGCCGCGCCGTGCGAGGCCGCCCGTCGCCCGTCGTCGTCGCGCCGTCGTGCCATGCGTCGACCCTATCCGGGCGGCGCACCCGGCGTCGGGTTCGTCGCATCCCGGCGTCCCGCGGGCCCGCCTGCGCAGGCACGTGCAGGTCATGGGGCAGGATGGCGGGCATGGCACGCAGGAGCACGAGCACCCAGGGCAGCGGCACCTCGGAGGAGGAGTACATCGACGGCACCGTCCTCGATGTCGACGTCACCAGCGAGATGGAGACGTCCTTCCTCGAGTACGCCTACTCCGTCATCTACTCCCGCGCCCTGCCCGATGCCCGCGACGGCCTCAAGCCGGTCCAGCGCCGCATCCTCTACACGATGGCGGACATGGGCCTGCGCCCGGACCGCGGGCACGTGAAGTCCCAGCGGGTCGTCGGCGAGGTGATGGGGAAGCTCCACCCCCACGGCGACACGGCGATCTACGACGCCCTGGTGCGCATGGCCCAGGACTTCGCGATGCGGCTGCCCCTCGTGGACGGCCACGGCAACTTCGGCTCCCTGGACAACGGGCCCGCAGCGGCCCGGTACACCGAGGCACGGCCGTCCCGGGCGGCGATGCTCATGACGGCGTCCCTGGACGAGGACGTCGTGGACCTCGTGCCCAACTACGACAACCAGCTGCTGCAGCCCTCGGTGCTGCCCGCGCAGTTCCCCAACCTCCTGGTCAACGGCGCCTCGGGCATCGCGGTGGGGATGGCCACGAACATGCCGCCGCACAACCTCGTCGAGGTGATCGCCGCGGCCCGCCACCTCATCGCCCACCCGGACGCGACGATCGAGGACCTCATGCGCTTCGTCCCGGGTCCGGACCTGCCCACGGGCGGACGGATCGTCGGCCTCGACGGCGTGCGCGACGCGCTGCGCACAGGTCGCGGCTCCTTCAAGGTCCGGGCGACGGCGCGGATCGAGAACGTCACCAGCCGCAAGAAGGGGATCGTCGTCACCGAGCTCCCCTACCTGGTGGGTCCCGAGAAGATCGCCGAGAAGCTGCGGGACGTGGTCCAGGCCAAGAAGGTCCAGGGCATCAGCGACTACCAGGACCTCACCGACCGCCATCACGGGCTGCGCCTGGTCATGACCGTCAAGTCCGGCTTCAACCCCGAGGCGGTGCTGGAGCAGCTCTACAAGCACACCCCTCTCGAGGATTCCTTCTCCGTCAACAACGTGACCCTCGTCGAGGGGCGCCCCCGCACGCTCGGGCTGCGCGAGCTGCTCGAGGTGTTCATCTCCCACCGCCTCGAGGTGGTGCGCCGACGCACCGAGCATCGCCTGGGCAGGCGCACAGATCGCCTGCACCTCGTCGAGGGCCTGCTCATCGCGATCCTCGACATCGACGAGGTCATCCAGATCATCCGCGGAAGCGACGACGCGGAATCGGCCCGGACACGGCTCAGCCAGGTCTTCGACCTCTCGCCCGCCCAGTCCGAGTACATCCTGGAACTGCGCCTGCGACGCCTCACCCGCTTCTCGCGGATCGAGCTCGAGGGCGAGCGCGACGAGCTGCGCGCCGAGATCGCGCGGCTCGAGGAGATCCTCGGCTCCGACACGGTGCTGCGGGCCCTCGTCTCCGACGAGCTGGCCCAGGTCGCAGCGGAGCACGGCACGCCGCGGCGCACCGTCCTGCTCGAGGCCACCTCGCAGCCGGTTCCGGCGGCAGGCGGGGACCTCGAGGTGGCCGACGAGCCCTGCCGCGTGCTGCTGTCGGGCTCCGGGCTCATCGCGCGCCGCGCCGGGGAGGAGGCGCCGAGCCATGAGGGCGACCGCAGCTCCCACGACCTCGTGGTGGCCGAGGTGCTCACCTCGACACGCTCGACGATCGGGGTCATCACCGATCGCGGGCGCCTCCTGCACGTGCCCGTCGTGGACCTCCCGGCGATCGCGCCGACCGCGGGGCCGCCGTCCCTGGCCGGCGGGACCCGCCTGACGGACCTGGTGGTCCTCGACAAGGACGAGCATCCCGTCTCGATCGTCCGCGCGGCCGCCGGTGACCTCGAGCGCGGGGGCGGCTACGCCGTGGGGACGCGCGACGGCGTGGTCAAGCGCGTCACCCCTGACTTCCCGCGCGGCGACGGCTTCGAGATCATCTCGCTGCGTCCCGGGGACGCCGTGGTCGGCGTCGCGGACCTGACGAGCGACGCGGACCTCGATCTGGTGCTCGTGACCGCCCAGGCCCAGCTGCTGCACTTCCCCGCCTCCGGCGTCCGGCCGCAGGGTCGCAATGCCGGGGGCGTGGCCGGCATCAAGCTCGCCGAGGGCGATCACGTCATCGCGTTCTCGGCCGTCGACGTGACCCGGGACAACGCCGTGGTCACCGTCTCCGGCAGCTCCGGGGTGCTGGCGATCGCCCAGACCGGCTCGCTCAAGGTCTCCTCCCTCACGGAGTACCCGGCCAAGGGGCGTGCGACCGGCGGCATGCGCTGCCACCGGTTCCTGCGGGGCGAGGACTCGCTGATCGGTGCGTGGGTCGTGCCGTCACCGGCGCGGGCGTGCTCGGAGGCCGGGCAGCCGATCGACCTCCCGGAGCCCCTGGGCCGGCGCGACGGCTCCGGCTCCCCGGTGGCCGTTCCGATCGCCGCGGTGGGCTGATCCGGCGACGACGTGGTCCCGCGCAGTGCTGCGGACCGCATCCCGTGACCGTTCTCACCTGATCCATCGGTGCAGGTCACGGCGGAGAATCCCGGGTTCTCAGGCTGTTCGCATGGTCCGTCCGCGCGTCGTGGAGGGCACTGGTGCACAGTGGAAACATGCCTGATCCCGCTCCCGAGAATCCCCGTCCACCCGCCTCGCACCGTTCCGAGTCCTCCCCCGCCTCGTCCTCCGGGACGTCGTCCTTCGGCGTGCCGTCGTCGGGCGCGGCCGCGACCCCGCACGCCGCGGGAGCGACACCGCCTCCCGGCAAGGACGCCGCTCCCGACGGCAACGGGCTGCGCTCGCTGAGCCCGCTGGGGCTCGCGGCCGGCGGTGCCGCCGCGGCGACGGCCTCGGTCGTCGGCGGCCAGCTCGGCGTGGCGGGAACCGTGATCGGTGCGTTCCTCACCTCGATCGTCTCGGCCACGGCGCTCGCCGTGTATTCGGAGTCGGTCAAGCGCGGCAAACGGGCCGTCGTCAAGATCAATCACGCGCTGGCGCACGGTCCCGCCGACGGTGCGGCCTCCTCGGGCACGCCGGCCGGAGGACCCGGCGCAGCCGCGGCGGCGGATCGCTCCCCGGACGCCGATGACGGCGGCGCCGCGACGCTCGCCGACGACGGGTCCGCCGGGGACGCCGATGGGCGCTCGACGTCCCGCAAGCGCGTCCTGAAGATCGTGGTGGGCGCGCTCGCGATGGCCGCGATCGCGGTCGTCATCGTCTTCGGGGTCCAGCGCGCCACCGGCACCGAGCTGTCCACCGGCACCGGCTCCATCCAGCGCTCGGTCAGCGGGGACGACGCAGTCGTCCCGCGCTCCGGCGGCGACGGCTCCACGACCCCCGTGGAGGATCCGTCCTCCTCCTCGGGCCCGCGGGAGTCGTCCTCCTCGGGCACACCCACGGAGGACGGCACGACCGGGACCGGCACGCCGTCCTCGAGCGGCTCGGCGACGCGCTCCGGTCAGAGCTCCGCGCCGACCTCGGCACCGGCCACCACGAGCGGCGGCCGCGGGGCGACGACCCACGCACCCACCGGCGGGGCGACGCAGGGCTCCCAGAACCAGGGGGCACAGACCCAGGGCGGCCAGAACCAGGGAGCCGCGACGGCCCCCTCGGGCCAGTCCGGCACCGACTGACGCTCGGCGGACGTCCTGCCGCGGCGGCACGGGGGTGATGCCTCCGTGCCGCCGCGACCCCTCCGTGTCCGCGTTCGCGGTCACCGTCGCGCGCGGGGCCCCTCGCGTGCCACGATGCCGTCATGACCTCCGCACCCCCTGCCCTGCCCGCCGGCGTCGAGCTCGTCGAGCGCCACGGCACCCCCGCGATCGAGGTGCGCACCGCCGCGTCCTCGGCGACCATTCATCTCGACGGCGGCCACGTGACGTCCTGGATCCCCGCCGGCGGCGAGGACGTCCTGTGGACCAGCCCCACCGCGCACTACGCCGAGGGCGCCTCGATCCGCGGGGGCATCCCGCTGATCGGCCCCTGGTTCGGTCTCGGCCGGTACGGCACCGCGAGGCCCAGCCACGGCTGGCTGCGCTCGGAGCGCTGGGAGCTCGAGGCCGCCGAACGGATCGGTGATGCCGTCACGCTCGTCCTGCGCCTCGACGGCGGGGATCGCTCCGGGGCGGGGATCACCGCCCAGTGCTTCGTGGCGATCGGCGAACACCTGACCGTCGAGCTCTCCGTCCGCGCGGGCGCACTCCCGCTCGAGCTCGAGGCGGCCCTGCACACATATCTCGCGGTCTCGGACGTCCGGGACGTGCGCCTCGACGGCTTCGATGGTGCCGCCTACCTGGACAACACCCAGGGCCTGGCCCGCCGCGTCCAGGACGAACGGCTCGTGCTGACCGGACCCACCGATCGTGTCTTCGAGGTCGACGACGAGGTCGCGGTGGTCGATCCCGGCCTGGGCCGCGTGATCCGCGAGGAGCCCTCGGGGTCCACCCGCACCGTGGTCTGGAACCCCTGGGAGGAGGGCGCGCGCGAGTACGACGACATCCCCGACGAGGACTGGACCCGTTTCGTGTGCGTCGAGACCGCCGCCGCGAAGGACGGGTACATCCCGGTGGCGCCCGGAGAGGCCCACGCGTTGCGGGTGCGCCTGATCGTCGACCGCACCTGATCCGTGTCCGACGACCCATCGCCCTCATCGGCCACGGACTCGACCGGGGCGAGCCGCCGATCCCTCGAGGGTGCACCGGGCAGCTCCGCGGAGGAGCGGGCGTCCGGTGACGGCGCGCCCGTCGCAGCCGGTTCAGCGGCGACGCAGCTCGACGAGCACCAGCTCGGGTCGGTTGGCGATCCGCGGCAGGTGCCACCGGACCTTGAGCCCGCGGCTGATGACCATGCGGGTCCTGCCCCGGGTGTGGACGCCCGCCGTCAGGCGCGGCAGGATCCCTTGGTTGGGGGCGTAGAGCCCTCCGATGCCGGGGACCCGCCACTGGCCGCCGTGCGCATGGCCGCTGAGGACGACGTCGACCTCATGGGCCGCGTACACGTCGAGCAGCTCGGGGCGGTGGGCCAGGAGCACGGTCACGAGCGCTTCGCGGTCCCCGTGCTCGGCCAATGGCGTCCCGGGGACGGCCCCCCGGCGTGCCAGCCCCGCCCGGCGCAGGCCGCCCGCGGCGAGGCGGTGGTCGATGGCCGGGGACACCTGGGAGGATGCCGGTCCGCCGTGCACGCGGGGGTCGTCGATCCCCGCCACCCGCACCGCGTCGCCGTCGCGCTCCAGGAGCACGGACCGGTCCCCGAGGACCTCGACGCCCCGGGCGCGCAGACCTGCCATGAGCGCGGGTCCTCGTCGCGAACCGCCCTCGTGGTTCCCGGTGATCGCGTGGACGGGTGCGCCGCGCACGAGCTCCCCGGCCAGCTCGAGCAGCGGGCCCACGTCCCGGGTGCCACGGTCCAGGGCGTCACCGGTGAGGACCACGAGGTCCGCTCGAGCGTGCTCGACCGCCGCGAGCAGATCGCGCTGGCCAGGCCCGAACCGGGTCGCGTGGAGGTCGGAGATCTGCAGGATCCGGAAGCCGTCGAAGGACGTCGGGAGGTGCGGCAGGTCGATCACCTGCGTCGTCGTCTGGATCCGGCGGGACCATGCCCCGGACAGCGCCGTCCCGAGGACGGCCGCACCGCCGGCGAGGGCGAGGCCCAGCGCCCCACGGCACCTGGGCGATCGGCCCGCACGGTCAGGGCGGCCGCGCCCCATGGGACCGGCGGGGGCGGTAGGCCGTCGACGCGGCGGGCGCCGGCGGCCACCGGTCATCGGACCTCCAGGCCGTCGGCGCGCAGGGCATCCTTGACCTGGGCGACGGTGAGGATCCCGAAGTGGAAGACGCTCGCCGCCAGGACGGCGTCGGCGCCGGCGCGGACGGCCGGCGGGAAGTCCTCGGGCCGCCCCGCGCCCCCGGAGGCGATCAGCGGCACGGTCGTGGCGGCGCGGGCCGCGCGGATCAGCTCGAGGTCGAAGCCCTGCTCGGTGCCGTCGGCGTCCATCGAGTTCAGGAGGATCTCGCCGGCTCCGCGGCGTGTCACCTCCTCGATCCAGGCGATCGCGTCGATCCCCGTGCCGCGGCGTCCGCCATGGGTGGTCACCTCGAAGCCGCTGCCCGCTTGCGCGGTGCCCTGCGGGGACTCGTCCGTGACCCGACGGGCGTCCACGGAGATCACCAGCACCTGATTGCCGAAGCGCTCGGCGATCTCGCCCACCAGCTCGGGACGCGCGATCGCGGCGGTGTTGACGCCCACCTTGTCGGCCCCGGCGCGCAGCAGCTGGTCGACGTCCTGGACGGAGCGGACGCCGCCGCCGACGGTCAGGGGGATGAAGATCTGCTCGGCCGCGGCACGGACCACGTCGATCATCGTCGCGCGACACTGCGTCGAGGCGGAGACGTCCAGGAAGGTCAGCTCGTCGGCGCCCATCTCGTCGTATCGGGCGGCGAGCTCGACGGGATCCCCGGCGTCGCGGAGGTCGCGGAAGTTGACGCCCTTGACCACCCGACCGGCGTCGACGTCGAGGCAGGGGATCACGCGCACGGCAAGGCTCATGCCCCGATCATCCCAGACCCCGCTCCGGGGCGGGCGCCCGTCCGAACCCGGCCGACGGGCCCACGACTCCGGCACGATGCGCTCCGGCGTTCCGACGGGTCCGGAAGAGTCCGGACCCGTCGGACCGGGTGGCCGACGTGCGGCGCGCCGTCCGCGAGGTCACGCGTCGATGCGTTCCTGGTCGAGCTCGGAGGCGCCCTCGATGATGAACTGCTTGCGGGGCGCGACGTCCGAGCCCATGAGCAGCTCGAACATCGTCGCGGCCGCCTCGGCGTCCTCGATGCGGACCCTGCGCAGGGTGCGGTGGCGCGGATCCATCGTCGTGTCGGCCAGCTGGTCGGCGTCCATCTCCCCGAGCCCCTTGTACCGCTGGATCGGCTCCTTGTAGCGCTTGTTGCGGCGCTCGAGGTTCTTCAGCAGACGGGTCAGCTCGGCCTCGGAGTACGTGTACACGTACTCGTTCTTCTTGGCGCCGCCATGGATGATCTCGACCCGGTGAAGCGGCGGGACGGCCGCGTAGATGCGCCCGGCGTCCAGCATCGGCCGCATGTAGCGGTGGAACAGCGTCAGCAGCAGGGTGCGGATGTGCGCGCCGTCGACGTCGGCGTCGCTCATCATGATGATCTTCCCGTAGCGCGCCGCGTCGAGGTCGAAGGTGCGTCCGGAGCCGGCCCCGAGCACCTGGATGATCGCGGCGCACTCGGCGTTCTTGAGCATGTCCGTGATCGACGCCTTCTGGACGTTGAGGATCTTGCCGCGGATGGGAAGCAGCGCCTGGAACTCCGAGCTGCGGGCGTGCTTGGCGGTGCCCAGGGCGCTGTCGCCCTCGACGATGAACAGCTCGCTGCGCTCGACCTCGTTGGAGCGGCAGTCGGCCAGCTTGGTGGGCATGGTCGAGGACTCCAGCGCGTTCTTGCGGCGCGAGACCTCCTTGTGCATGCGGGCCGCGATGCGGGCGCGCATCTCGGAGACCACCTTGTCCAGCACGAGCGCCGCCTGCTCCTTCTCGCCCTTCTTCGTGGAGGACAGCACCTCGGTCAGACGCTCCTCGACCACCCGGGAGACGATCTGGCGGATCGCGGGCGTCCCGAGGATCTCCTTGGTCTGCCCCTCGAACTGCGGCTCCTCGAGACGGACGGTGACCACGGCGGTCAGGCCCGCCAAGGTGTCGTCCTTCTCGATCTTCTCGTTCTTGGCGTTGAACTTCACGCGCCGGGCCTGGGCCTCGACCTGCTTGCGCACGGTCTTCAGCAGCGCCTGCTCGAAGCCGGCCACGTGGGTGCCGCCCTTGGGCGTCGCGACGATGTTGACGAACGACCGCAGCGTCGTCTCGTAGTCGCTGCCCCAGCGCAGGGCGATGTCGACGTGGCAGGTGCGGTCCACGTCCGTGGAGACCATGTGGCCCTGGGCGTCCAGGACGGGCACCGTCTCGGTGTAGCTCCCCTCCCCCTGCAGCCGCAGGACCTCGGTGATCGGCTCGTCCTGGGCCAGGTACTCGACGAACTCGGCGATCCCGCCGTCGTAGCGGTAGTCGACCGTCTCGGGGGCCTCCGGCATGCGCTCGGGGCGATGATCGGTCACCGCGATCTCGAGGCCGGGGATCAGGAAGGCTGTCTGACGGCAGCGCCGGGTGAGGTCCTCGATGCTGAAGTGCGATCCCTTGACGAAGATCTGCGGATCGGCCCAGTACCGCACGCGGGTCCCGGTGACGCCGCGCCGGGCCTTGGCGACGATGCGCGGCTCGGCCGGTCCCGAGGTCGCGGTGAACGGGGCCTGGGGATCCGGTCCCTCGGCCGGGTCGGTGAAGACACACGGGACGCCCCGGTGGAAGGACATCGCGTAGGTCTTGCCCGCGCGGTCGACCTCGACGTCCAGGCGCTCGGAGAGGGCGTTGACGACGGAGGCGCCCACCCCGTGCAGACCCCCGGAGGCGGCGTACGAGCCGCCGCCGAACTTCCCGCCGGCGTGCAGCTTGGTGTAGACCACCTCGAGGCCGGTCAGCCCGGTACGGGGCTCGACGTCGACGGGGACACCGCGACCGCGGTCCCGGACCGACACGGAGCCGTCCGGGTGCAGCTCGACGTCGATCCGTTCCCCGTGACCGCCCAGGGCCTCGTCGACGGAGTTGTCGAGGATCTCCCAGAGGCAGTGCATGAGGCCGCGGGAGTCCGTCGAGCCGATGTACATGCCGGGGCGCTTGCGGACGGCCTCGAGGCCCTCGAGGACCTGGAGGTTGCGGGCGTCGTAGGCGGAGCTGCGTGAAGATGACACGCCTGTGATTCTACGGGGCCGGGCCCGTTGCGCGGTGAGCGAACCTGTGGCGCAGCTCGCCCCGCAACGGGGCCCGCTCTGTTTGAATGGCTCCCATGAACATGACGCTCGAAGCCCCCCGCCTGACGGCTCACGACCGCTGCGACCGCTGCGGTGCTCAGGCGTACGTCAAGGTGGTCCTCGCTGCCGGTGGCGAGCTGCTCTTCTGCGCCCACCATGCCCGCGCCCACGAGGATGCCCTGCGTCCCCTGGCCGCCGAGATCATCGACGAGAGCGACCGCCTGCACCGCAAGCCGGAGCCGGTCGAGGACTGACCTCCCCATCCCGTCACGAGGGCCCCGCACCGCTTCGGTGCGGGGCCCTCGTCGTCGTGGACGCGGGGATCCTCAGCCGACGTCGAGGGCGTCGATCGTGGCGGCGTACTCGAGCTCCTCGTGCTCCGGACGGCGCGGGTCCGGTTCCCGGAGACCTGTCGGGCGCAGACCCAGGCGCTCGTAGCTCCGTCGTGCCGGGAGGTTGTCGTCGGTGACGTGCAGGTGCAGCCCCGTCGCGCCGAGCGCCCTCGCCTCCGCTGCCGCCCGGGCGAAGAGCGCACGGGTGACGCCACGGCCGCGGTGGTCCGGATGCACGAACATCGCCACGACGCACAGCGAGGTCCCGGAGCGCGGTGCGGCGATCTCCGAGCCTGTCGGAGCCGCTGGGGCCGTCGATGCGGCCGCCCCGTCCCGGACCTCGACGACGAGCCCGAGTCCGCCCACCACGGCGCCGTCCGTCGTCACCGCCTGCCAGAACCGGACGGATCCCTCCAGGCTCGTCCGCCACTGGTCCGCGCTGCGATCGACGACCTGCTCGTCGGTGGTGAAGAACGCGTCGGGCGCCTCCTGCAGCATGCGCAGTCGCTGGTCGCGGTGGGATGCCCAATGCTCGGGCAGGACACGGCGCACGTGGGAGAAGCCGTGCTGCGCTGCGGGCGTGGTCATCGCGCCATCGTAGGGTCGGGCCATCGCATGGTCCGAGCGATCACAGCACCGTGTGCCTCCAGGTCCCGTCGACGGGCTCGTAGACGATCCGGATGTGCCGGCGATCCGCCGAGCCCTGCCAGAACTCGACGCGCGCGGCCACGACACGCCACAGCTGCCAGTCGCCCCGAGGGACATCGGCGCGGGCGGCGGCGCTGCGGGCGGCGAGGTCCGCCCCGCTCTCGTGGCGGGATGCCTCGACGACCACACCGCGCACCCGCACCGCGCGCAGCACCCCGGGCCACCAGAAGGCCAGGGCCGCTGCGGGGCGGGCCCTCAGCTGGGACCCCTTCCGGCTCGAGACGGGGCCGGCGAACGCCCAGCCCCGGGCGTCGACCCCCTTGAGCAGCAGCGTCCGTGCGTCGGGCACGCCGTCGGCGTCGACAGTGGCCAGCGTCATCGCATGGGGTTCGGGGACCCCCGCCGCCACCGCCTGGTCGAGCCATCGCACGAACAGTGCGACGGGGTCCTGGGGCAGCGCGTCGAGCCCGTGAACGGGTGCCGTGCCCGTCAGGCTCGGGAGGGCACGCAGGCGTGCCGCGAGATCGTCCATGCCCGCAGGGTACGCGGGGCCCGTGCCCAGGCGATGCCCGACGGACCCCGACGACGAGAGCCCCCGCACCGTGGTGCGGGGCTCTGCTGGAGATCGTGGTGCCCCGCGCGGGGGCGCGAGGCCGGAGGCTCAGTCCAGGTAGTCGCGCAGGACCTGCGACCGCGAGGGATGGCGCAGCTTGCTCATCGTCTTGGACTCGATCTGGCGGATCCGCTCCCGGGTCACGCCGTAGACCTTGCCGATCTCGTCGAGGGTCTTGGGCTGACCGTCCTCGAGGCCGAAGCGCATCGCGACGACGCCCGCCTCCCGCTCGGAGAGGGTGTCCAGCACCGAGTGCAGCTGCTCCTGGAGGAGGGTGAAGCTCACGGCATCGGCGGGGACGACGGCCTCGGAATCCTCGATGAGGTCGCCGAACTCGCTGTCGCCGTCCTCGCCCAGCGGGGTGTGCAGGGAGATCGGCTCGCGCCCGTACTTCTGGACCTCGACGACCTTCTCCGGGGTCATGTCGAGCTCCTTGGCGAGCTCTTCCGGGGTGGGCTCGCGGCCCAGGTCCTGGAGCATCTGGCGCTGCACGCGGGCGAGCTTGTTGATGACCTCGACCATGTGGACGGGGATGCGGATGGTGCGGGCCTGATCGGCCATGGCGCGGGTGATGGCCTGGCGGATCCACCACGTCGCGTAGGTCGAGAACTTGTAGCCCTTGGAGTAGTCGAACTTCTCCACGGCGCGGATGAGGCCGAGGTTGCCCTCCTGGATGAGGTCCAGGAACAGCATCCCGCGGCCGGTGTAGCGCTTGGCCAGCGACACGACCAGGCGCAGGTTCGCCTCGAGCAGGTGGTCCTTGGCCGCGCGGCCGTCCTGGGCGATGATCGCGAGCTCGCGCCCGGCCTTGGTCTTGACCAGGGACTCGTCGCCCTTGATCTTCTGCTCGGCGTACAGGCCCGCCTCGATGCGCTCGGCGAGCTCGACCTCCTGGGCGGCGTTGAGCAGAGCGACCTTGCCGATCTGCTTGAGGTAGTCCTTGACCGGGTCCGCGGTGGCGCCGGCGGTCACGACCTGCTGGGCCGGGGAGTCGTCCTCGGCGGCGGTGACGACGAAGCCGCCGGCGCTCTCGTGCTCCTCGGCCTCCTTCGTCTTGGCCGTGCGCTGCTCGGCCTCCTCGGCCGACTCCTCGGTCGAGGCGTCCTCGGCCGAATCCTCGGCGGCGGCCTTGGCCGCGGCCTTCTTGGCGGCGGCGGTGGTCCGGGCGGCCGGCTTCTTGGCACGCGAGGCCGGAGCCTTCTTGGCGGGAGCCTTCGTGGCCGTCGCGGTCGCGGTCGTCGCGTCGTCCGAGGACGCCGACGTGGTGGCGGCCGTCTTCGCAGCGGTGGCCTTCGTGGCGGGGGCCTTGCGGCGGGTGGTCTTCTTGACGTCGTCCGCGGCCGGGGCGTCGGCCGTGGTGGAGGTCTTGGAGGAGGCAGTCACGCGGTTCCTTCTTCCGGCAGACCGCGGCGCGGCGGTCCGTCTTGCTCGGGCGATCGGTTCTCTGAGCTCGGCTCGACCGCTCCGGGTCTCGGACGTCGCGGCGGCCCATGGGGCGTCCTGCTCTCGGGGAGCGTGCACGGTGCGCGGCGTGGCCGGCCCGGCGGCAAGCCTGACAAGTATAACGTCCGGGCCGTCGAGGTATTCCTCAGGTTCGGTCCCTCGGGCCCCCGAGGGTCACGCCGCCTGCAGCGCGGCGGTGTCCTTGACGGCGAGGACGGGGCAGGTCGCGGCGAGGACCACGCGGCGGGCGGTGGCACCGAGGTTGAGCTTGCCCATCGGGGAGGAACCGCGCAGACCGATCACGATCGTCGTGGCCGTGACGTCCTCGGCGGTGTCGAGGAGGAACTGCGCGACGTCCTCGGCGTCGGAGATCCGCACCTCGACCAGGAGGTCCGCCGCGTCGTCGCCCAGCTGGGAGAGCACCTCCTCGCGCGGGGACGTGGCCCGCCCCCCGTCGGGGTCGGAGTACGCGTGCGAGGCGACCACGAGCCCCGTGCGACGGCGGCGCGCGGCGCGGATGCCTGCGGCGAGGGCCGCACGGCCCTGGGGCGAGGGTGCGTAGGCGACGACGACTGTCATCGTCACTCCTCCCGGACACGACCGGCGGTGGTGTCGGCGACTCCGACGACCCTGGTGCCCCCGGTCTCCGGACCGACCCTAGACCCCAGGAGGTCGTGGATCCACCCGGCGAGCGCCGGGGAGGTCACCAGGAACCCGTCGTGGCCCAGCGGCGAGTGGATCACGTGGAACTCGGCGTCGTCGACACCCTCGGCGATCTGCTCGCTCATCGCCAGGGGGAACAGGCGGTCGGTGTCGACGCCCACGACGAGGGTGCGCGCGGTCACCGTCGACAGCGCCGCGGCCAAACCTCCGCGGCCACGCCCGACGTCATGGGCGTCCATCGCCTCGACGAGACGGAGGTAGGAGTTCGCGTCGAAGCGTCGGACCAGCTTGTCGGCGTGGTGGTCGAGATAGCTCGCGACCTGGAAGCGCTGGTCCCAGGCGTCATCCTGGCGCCGGTTGCCGAATCGTCCCTCGAGCTCGGAGGCCGTCCGGTAGGTCGTGTGAGCGATCCGTCGGGCGATCCCGAGACCGTCCTGCGGACCGTCCTCGGGAGGGCTGTCGTAGTAGTCCCCGCCGTGGAACCCGCTCGAGCCGCGGATCGCCGCCAGCTGCGCGCTGTTCCACGCGATCTGATCGGCGCTCGCGCGGGCGCAGCTCGCGATCACGGCGAGGCGTCGAACCTGCTGCGGGGCGGTGACAGCCCACTCGACGGCTCGCATGCCCCCCATCGAGCCGCCGATCACGAGCGCCCAGGACCCGATGCCCAGGCGCGCGGTCAGGGCGAGCTCGGCGTGGACCTGGTCTCGCGTCGTGATGGCCGGGAACCGGCTGCCCCAGGGAGCGCCGTCGGGACCGGGAGATGCAGGTCCCGTCGATCCCTGGCAGCCGCCGAGGACGTTGGGTGCCACCACGAAGTACCGGTCGGTGTCGATCGCGCGACCGGGTCCGATGAGGTCCTCCCACCATCCCGCGGTCGGATGCCCGGGACCGGCCGGGCCACGGGCGTGGGAGTCGCCCGTCAGCGCATGCAGCACGAGCACGGCGTTGCCGCCGTCGGCGTCGAGCTCGCCCCAGGTCTCGTAGGCGAGGGTGACGGGAAGGGTGGAGCCGTTCTCGAGCGCGAGCGGTCCGATGTCCAGGAACGTCCGTGCCCCGATGGGATCGCCCGCGCGCCATGCACCGCTGACGGGCGACGGTGCGCGACCCGGGGCATGAGCGACCATCGATCGTGCCTCCTCGGGCGTTCCGGGCGTACCGGCGGGTGCGGGCGACCTCTCAGAGGCCTGTCCGCGGGGTCCAGGCGGGCGGGAGCCCCGCCCCCGCCATGAGCGCGACCCATCGTGCCAGAGAGTGCTCGGGGTCGTGCCGGCACACGTCGTCCGCGAGCGATCCGGCGGTCGCGAACCGATGGTTCCACCACGCCAGGAGCGCGAGCAGAGCCGCGAGATCGCACCAGGCATCCTGCGCGACGTAGCGCTCGGTCCGAGGGTGAGGGGCACCCGGGGGGCGCAGGACGGCCTCGGCGAGCGCGAGGCCCTCGTACCACTGCCCACCTGGGGTGATGCTCGCATGCGGGACGGAACGGGGGTCGCGCAGGAGGTGGCTCGGGGGGCCGGAGCAGGGTGTGCGGTCACCCTTCCCGCGACCCAGGAAGATCGCGGTGAGGCGGTCACGCCGCAGCGGATCCCGGAGGTCGGCGGACAGGACGCACAGGCGTTCACACACGGTCATGCACAATGCGGACGACGGCTCGTCCCGGCGTGCGCGATAGCTCGACAGTGCCTCCAGCGCTGCTCTCCAGGTCTCCTCGATCCGCGGGCGCGGCAGAGCGGGCGACGGGGTGGGCGGGTCGAGGATCAGGACAGCTCGCAGGGGCCCCGGTCCTGGTCCGTCCGCGCCGGGCGCGTCCTCCCCTGCGAGCACCGCCTCGGCGGCGACGAGCGTCGAGTCCGCCCCGTCGAGAGGCACGGGCGGGGCGACCGAGATGTCGATCGCATCGGCGCCCGTCGACGGACAAGGAGCCCCGCCACCATCGTGGAGGTGCGCACCGGGGCTCATCGCATGTGCCCGGACGGCAGTCGCACGCGAACCCGCCAGGACCCACAGCTCCCCCAGGTCGAAGCCCGGGGCGGCGGTCCCGGCCAGGGCCAGCAGGCGCATGGCGGCGAGCACCCCGTCGAGCTCCGCCTCGCACGGTTCGGCCATCAGGTCCTGCGGATCCTCGCAGGAGCCGTGGCCGTCATCCGGATGCGCCGGGCAGTGCGACGCGTGGCAGACCCGCTCGCGGCCATCACCCACGACCACGATGCCGAAGGCCCCGTCGGCACCGGCGCCGACCAGCGCCGACAGGAGGTCCGTGACGGCTCCCGGACCGCCGTGCCCCGTGGCCTGCGCCAGGTCGATCCGCGCCGTGACGACGGTGCGACGACGGCCCACGTGCCCGATCAGTGCGATCGAGTCCCGGGGCGCGGCACGCATCTGCAGGTGGACCTGCGCGAGGAGCTCCGCGGGCTCGCGCGCCCGAAGGGTCCTGGGCGTCGAGGCCCCGGCGATCGAGGGGATGTCCGAGGGGATGTCCGAGGGGATGCTGGGAGGTGGTGCCGCGCTGTCCATGGGACGATGCTGGTCCCCGGAGCTCCCCGTCCGCCATGATCAGGGGTGCAATGGGGACAAGTCCGACCGCACGTCATCTCGTGCTCCTGGGGAGGGAACGCGGCCGCCGACGGCGGCCGGGTCACCCGACCGCCCGACGCCCCCGTGATCGCCCATCGCCCAGCGCCCAGCGCCCCCTGCCCCGGCGCCCCAGGAGGGACCCATGACCCCCAGCACCCGGCCCGTGCCGCCTGCTCCCGTCGCAGCGGAGCCGCGTCTCGACGACCAGCTCCCGACCACGGTGCGCACGGTGCTCGCGGACGTCCTCACCGCGCGGCGCGCGGAGCTCACGGCGATCGCCCCGGAGACCACCGAGCTCCTGGACCTGCTGTCGGTGTTCCTCGAGGGCGGCAAGCTCCTGCGCCCGCGCTTCTGCTTCTGGGGCGGCACCGCCGTGCGGGTCCCCGACGACGCCGAGCGCGCCCGCCTCGCCGCGCTCGGTGCGGCGATCGAGCTCGTGCAGGCGGCCGCCCTGCTCCACGACGATGTCATGGACCATGCCCTCACCCGCCGCGGACGCCCGGCAGCCCACATCGCGGCGGCGGACACCCATCGTGCGCGGGCACTGGCAGGGGATTCCGCGGATCACGGCCGTGCGGTCGCGATCATCCTCGGGGATCTCGCGCTGTCCTGGGCCCACGCACTCGTGACCCGCACGGTCGCGGGCCTTCGTACCGCGCCGGCGGTCCAGCGCGAGTTCGACCGTCTGACCACGGAGGTCATGGCCGGGCAGTACCTGGACATGCTCCATCAGGCAGGCGGCTTCGCATCGGCCCCGGACGCGACGGACGCCGCACGTGAGGTCATCCGCTGGAAGACCGTCCCGTACACGGTGCTGCGGCCGTTGCGGATGGGTGCGGCGCTGATGGGCGCCGACGACGGGCTGCTCGCGGTGCTGGACCGCTATGCCGTCGCCACCGGTACGGCGTTCCAGCTGCTCGACGACCTCCTGGGAGTGTTCGGCGACGAGGAGGCGACGGGCAAGACCGCGAGCGGTGACATCCTCGAGGGCAAGCGCACGGTGCTGCTGGCCCTCACCGGAGACCGTGCCGACGCCTCGGAGGCCCGGATCGTGGAGGACGTCGCAGGTGACGGCGCGGCGAGCGCGGAGGACGTCGCCGAGGTGCGACGGATCATGCGCTCCTCGGGAGCGGCGCGCGCCGTCGGCGCGATGATCGAGGACGGACGCGCGGAGGCGCTGTCGATCCTCGCGTCCTCGGAGGCCGACCGCCTGACGCCGGAGGCCCGTGACGCCCTGGCCGGACTCGCCCGTGCCGCCAGCTCGCTGACGGGGCTCGACCTCGGCTGAGGTCGGTCGAGCGCGACCCGGCGCGAGGTCCCGTCGTCGACGGGTCCCCTCAGAAGGCCAGGGACTGCGCCCTGCGTCGCACCTCGCCGCGCTGACCCTCGCGGAGGCGGTCGATGGGGCGGCCGGGGAGCGTGTCGTCCTCGGTGAAGAGCCAGCTCAGGAGCTCGTCGTCGGTGTACCCGGCGTCGCGCAGCACCGTGATGGTCCCCGCGAGGTGGGGCACGATGGCCTCCTCGAGGATCATCGCCGTGGGGACCGAGCGGACGACGGGCTCGCCGCGGCGCACGGCCACCAGCTGCCCCTCGTCGATCAGCCTGCGGACGCGGGAGGTCTCGATGCCCAGGCGCTCGGCGACGTCGGGCAGGGTCAGCCACTCGCCGACCAGTTCATCCAGGGTGCTCACGGGTCCAGGGTGCCATGCCTGCGACCCGCGCGTCGCGTCGCCCGCACCCGGACGGTTCCGACGTCGGCAAGGTCTCACCTCGCGCGCATGGCGCCCGCGTGTGTCGCAGCCCGGGCGTCCAGGGCCCCGGCCATACACTGACCAGCGTGAGCGCGGCGCCGTCCACTTCCCCGGACCTCGGCCTGCTCCTCGACCATCGCTACCGTGTCGAGGAGCTCATCGCGCGCGGCGGAATGGCGACCGTGTACCGCGGCCTCGACGAGCGGCTCGACCGGCCCGTCGCCCTGAAGATCATGCACCCCCACCTGGCGGCCGACCCGGTGTTCCTCGCGCGCTTCGCCCGCGAGGCGCGCTCGGCGGGACGCCTGGCCCACCCGCACGTGGTCCCGGTCTTCGACCAGGGCGAGGACGCGGGCCGCGTCTACCTCGCGATGGAGCTGGTGGAGGGTCCGACCCTCCGCGCCGTCCTGGCCGAGGAGGGCCCGCTGACCGTGCGCGAGTCGGTGCGCATCGCGATCGGTGTGGCCGAGGCGGTCCGCGCCGCGCACCGCGCGGGGATCATCCACCGCGACATCAAGCCCGAGAACATCCTGCTGGACACCGACGGCCGCGTCCGGGTCGCGGACTTCGGCCTCGCCCGGGCGATCGGCGCCGCCCAGACCTCGGCGACGGGCACCCTGCTGGGCACGGTCGCGTACGTGAGCCCCGAGATCGTGACGCGGGGCCAGGCCGACGAGCGCAGCGACCTCTACGCCCTCGGCGTGGTCCTCTTCGAGATGCTCACGGGCGCCCAGCCCTACCGCGGCGAGCTGCCGGTGCACATCGCCTTCCAGCACGTGCACGAGATCATGCCCGCACCCTCCCAGCGCGTGTCCTCGGTCCCGCGTGAGCTCGATGCCCTCGTCGCCTGGTGCTGCGAGCGCTCCCCCGAGTCCCGTCCCCAGGATGCCGATGCCGTGCTGCGGGTGCTCCAGGACGCCCTCGCCTCGTTGCCGGCGGCGGTCCTGGACGCCGATCCCGTCGTGGCGCTGACCCCCGACACCCACGACGTCCCCCGGGTCACCGCCTCCCTGGACGAGGCGGTGCTCCACCAGGACTCCCCGGCCCGGGTCTTCCCGTGGTCGGCCGGGATCGCCGGGACGGAGGACGAGGACGCCACGGATCGCGCCGCGGACGAGACCCCCGACAGCGCACAGGACCCCGACGCGGATCCGTCCCCGGCCATCGCGCCCGCCGGCCCGTCCCCACGGGAGGCCGCACCGGGATCGGACTCGACGGACCCCCAGGACGCGGAGGACCTTCCCGGGACCTCCACCCGCGATCTCACCCTGCGTCCCCCGCGGCCCCGTCGGGCCCGGCATCTCGCCCACCGGCGCAGGCGCCGCTCGAGGGCGCTGCGGCTGGTCGCGACGCTGTGCGTCGTCGCGCTCCTGGTCGCCGGCGCAGGTCTCGGGGTCCGCTGGTACGCGACCGAGGGTCCGGGCGGCGACCGCACCGTGCCGGTGCTGGCGGGCACCACCCTCGGGGACGCCGAGTCCGCGCTGGACGCCCAGGACCTCCTCGTCCGTACCCGGGACACCTTCAGCGACTCGGTGCCCGCAGGTCACGTCATCTCCGCCAAGCCCGCACCGGGCTCGACCGTCAAGCGCGGGGACGCCGTGCTGCTGCTCGTGTCGCGGGGGGTGCAGACCTTCACGGTGCCGGACGTCCGCGGCACCGCCCTGGCGGACGCGCGCGCCGCGATCGAGGGCGCGGGACTGTCGCTCGTCGAGGACGACCCCGCGTACGACGAGACCGTGCCGGAGGGCTCGGTCGTCAGCCAGCAGTCCTCCGCCGCCGCGCTGCCGGCAGGCGGCGAGGTCCACGTCGTGGTCTCCCGCGGGCCTCAGCCCGTCGCGGTCCCCGACACCGTGGGACGCACCGGCACGGACGCCAGGTCGGCCCTCGAGGCGCAGGGCTTCACGGTCTCGACCTCGGAGGCCTTCTCGACCTCCGTCGCCGCCGGGTCCGTCGTCTCGCAGAACCCCGCGGGGGGCAGCGCCCGTCGGGGTGCGACGGTCTCGATCGTGGTGTCCAAGGGGCCGGAGATGGCCGCGGTGCCCGACGTCTACCAGCAGACCGAGGCCCAGGCCACCCAGACCCTGCAGGCCGCAGGCTTCCAGGTCGCCGTGGCCTACGACCGCGGAGTGCCCGTCTTCGGCCTCGTCTACGCCCAGGATCCCGCCGGCGGCGGCCAGGCGCCGAAGGGCTCGACGATCACGATCCGGGTCCTCTGACCCACGGACAGCCCCCGCGCGCGAGGACGGGCCCGTCCCATCCCGGCAGGGGATGCGACGGGCCCGTCGTCACGGACGTCCTGTGCGCCGGAGACCTCAGTCCGTCCCGAGCATCTCGGCGACGAGGAAGGCCAGCTCGAGGGACTGCTGGTGGTTCAGGCGCGGGTCCACGAGGGTCTCGTAGCGACGCTCGAGACCGATCTCGTCGATCTCCCCGCTGCCGCCGAGCACCTCCGTGACGTCGTCCCCGGTGAGCTCCATGTGCAGTCCCGCCGGGACGGTCCCGAGGGCGCGGTGGACCTCGAAGAACCCGGTGACCTCGTCGAGGATGTCCTCGAACCGGCGGGTCTTGTAGCCGTTGGACGAGGTGATGGTGTTGCCGTGCATGGGATCGGTGACCCAGGCGACCTGCGCCCCGGCGTCCCGGACGCCCTGCACGAGCGCGGGCAGGCGGTCGCGGACCTTGGCGGCTCCCATGCGGGCCACGAACATGAGCCGGCCCGGGACCCGGTCGGGGTCCAGGCGGTCGATGAGGCGCAGGGCGTCGTCGACCGATGCGTCGGGCCCGAGCTTGACGCCGATGGGGTTGTTCACCGTCGACAGGAACGCCACGTGGGCGCCGTCGAGCTGTCGCGTGCGCTCCCCGATCCACAGGAAGTGGCCCGAGCAGTCGTAGATCTCCCCGGTGCGGGAGTCGATCCGGGTCAGCGCCTCCTCGTAGTCGAGCAGGAGCGCCTCGTGCGCGGCGTAGAACTCGACCTGGCGCAGGGCCTCGAAGTCGTACCCGCACGCCGCCATGAAGCGGACGGCCTTGTCGATGTCGTGGGCGATCCGCTCGTAGCGGTCGTAGCCGTGCCCGGAGATGAACCCCTGGTTCCAGGCGTGCACCTCGCGCAGGTCCGCGAAGCCCCCCGTGGTGAAGGCGCGCAGGAGATTCAGCGTCGAGGAGCTCGTGGTGTACATCTTCCACAGCCGCTCGGGGTCCGGACGGCGGGACTCCTCGGTGAAGGCGAAGCCGTTGACCGCGTCGCCGCGGTACGTGGGCAGCGTGACGCCGTCCACGGTCTCGGTGTCCGAGGAGCGCGGTTTGGCGAACTGCCCGGCCATGCGGCCCATCTTGATGACGGGCATCGAGGCCCCGTAGGTCAGCACCGCCGACATCTGCAGGATCGTCCGGATCTTGTTGCGGATCCGATCGGCCGTCGAGTCCGCGAAGGTCTCCGCGCAGTCCCCGCCCATGAGGACGAAGGCCTCCCCGCGGGCGGCGGCGGCCACGCGGTCACGCAGCTGATCCACCTCACCGGCGAACACGAGCGGCGGTGCGCTGCGCAGACGGGCGGACACCTCGGCGCGATGGCCCTCGTCGGGCCAGGTCGGCTGCTGGACCCGCGGGAGGTCGCGCCACGTCGAGAGCACGTCGAGCGCGTCGCTCGAGGCGGACAGGGCGAAGTCGTGGTCGTGGGCGCGGGTGGCGTGCTGCAGCGGGTTCACGCCCACAGGGTACGCAATCCCACCATGCGACCGGGCGCGCGCCCGAGTGCCGGGACGCCTCGGAGCGGCCGGGTCACCCGCGGTGGGGTCGGCGGCGCGGGCGTCGAGCGGTGCGGCCCGAGGCGCCGCCGGCCTCGGCCTCGCGCGCCGCCTGCTCGGCGAGCCGCCGCTTGGCCTCGGTGACGTACTCGTCGGCACGCTCCTGACCCGACAGCGCGGCGATGGCGTCGACGACGGCATCGGTGACGGCACGGAGGCGCTCACCCTCGAGCCGTGCGCCCGAGGCCTCGGCGATGGCGCGAGGATCCAGCGCCTCGCCGACCACGATCCGCATGCGCGGCCTGCGGCGCGGGAAGAACTTCCGTCCGCGCTGGGCCTCGAAGGTGCCGATCATGGCGATGGGGACGATCGGGCTGCCGGTCTCCAGCGCCATCCGCGCGGCACCGGTCCGTCCACGGTAGAGGCGTCCGTCGGGGCTGCGGCTGCCCTCGGGGTAGATGCCCAGCACGTTCCCGCTCTCGAGGATCGCGACGCCCGCGGTGATCGCGGCGCGCGAGGCCGAGCCGCCCGAGCGGTTGATCGGCATGACGCCGAGGCTCTTGAGGAATCCCGCGAGGGCCCGCGAGGCGATCCCGCGCCCGGCGAAGACGTCCGCCTTGGCCAGGAAGTGCACCCGACGGCTGACCTGGGTGGGCATGATCCAGGTGTCGGCGATCGCCAGGTGGTTGCTCGCGAGGATCACGCCGCCGGTGGCGGGGATGCGCTCGTCGCCCTCGAGGACGGGGTTCCAGGCCACCCGCACGATGGGGCGGACGATGGCCTTGGCGACCTCGTAGAACATGCGGCGTCCTTCCTCGGGGCGTGCTCGGGGCGCCGGGTGGGACCGGACACCGATCGGGGGTCGTGCGACGATGCACCCGTGACGTTCACGGAGCTCTCCAGGGCGTGGCATGCGCCGGCACACTGTACCGCGGACACCGTGGGCGGCGTCCTGCTGTGCCACGGCATCAGCGGCACCCCGCAGAGCCTCCGGCCCTGGGGCGAGGACCTCGCGGCCCGCGGCTGGGAGGTGAGCATCCCGCTCGTGCCCGGCCACGGCACCCGATGGCAGGACCTGGGGCGCGTCCGCTGGTCGCAGTGGCTCGAGCACCTGCGCGCCGCCGCCGCGGAGCTGGTGCGACGCCACGGGTCCGTCAGCATCGGCGGCCTGTCGATGGGCGGTGCCCTCGCGCTCGCCCTCGCCGAGGATCCAGGACTTGCCCCGCACGTCGACGCGCTCGCCCTGGTCAACCCCGCGGTGCGGCTGCCGCTGCCCGCACGGGCCGCGCTGCCGTTGCTGCGTCACGTCGTGGGGTCGATCCCGGGGATCGCCTCGGACATCGCCCTGGCGGGCGCGCACGAGGAGGCCTACGACCGGCTGTCGGTCCGCGGCGCCGATCAGCTGCGCCGCCTGCAGGCCCACGTCCGGCGGGGCCTGGGCACCGTCACCTGTCCCGTGCTGATCGCCACGTCACCGAGCGATCACGTGGTCGATCCGGGATCGAGCGATCTCGTGGCGAGACGGGTCGCCGGACCCGTGTCCCGCCTGGCGCTGACACGGTCCCACCACGTCGCGACGCTGGATCACGACGCGGGACGGATCCTCGAGCGCTCGGCCGTGTTCCTCGACCGGCATCGGTCCTCCGCGCGCGCCTGACCGCGCCGCGCGGCTCAGAGCTCGCGGGCGAGGTCCGCGGCGCCGATCATCCCGGCGCGGTTGCCGGTGCTGGCCTGCACGAACGGGGCCAGGCGCCGGTGCGTCCGGGCCGTGAGGGTGCGGGCGTAGCCGTCCCGTGCGGCGTCCAGGAGGATGTCGCCGGCGTCCGCGACCCCGCCGCCGACCACGATGATCTCGGGGTCCAGCACCGCGGCGATGCTCGCGGCGCCCGTGCCCAGCCAGCGACCCAGCTCGCGCATGTGGCGCAGGCAGCCGGGGTCTCCCTCGGCGGCGAGGCGGCTGATGAGGGGACCGTCGATCGCCGCGAGGTCACCGCTGGCGGCGGCGAGGACCGGGGCCATGAGGGGATCGTCGGCGGCGGCCTCGGCCCGCACCCCGCGCACGAGGGCCGTGCCCGAGGTGTACTGCTCGAGGCAGCCGCGGTTGCCGCATCCGCACCACTGCCCGCCGGGGACGGCGGTCATGTGGGCGATCTCGCCGGCGAAGCCGCCCGACCCCCGCACCAGACGCCCGTCGATCACGACGGCCCCGCCCAGCCCGGTGCCCACCGTCATCATGAGCATGGTGTCGGCGTCGGCCGCGGGTCCGAAGCGGAACTCCGCCCACCCGGCCGCGTTGGCATCGTTCTCCACGACGACCGGGAGGTCGACGAGGGCCTCGACGTGGTCGGCGAGATGGCGATCCCTCCAGGCGAGGTTCGCGGCGAAGACGACGGTCCGCCGATCGGCCCCCACGAAGCCCGCGGCCCCGATGCCGACGCCGACCACCTCGTGGACCTCGCGGAGCTCGCGGACGGCATCGGCCACGGCCTGCTCGAGCAGCTCGGGGTCCTGGGCGGGCGTCCGACGCTGGGCGCTGGCGATGATCCGCCCCTCCTCGTCCACCACGCCCGCGGCGATCTTCGTCCCGCCGATATCGACACCGATGGAGAGCATGGAAGGACCTTTCGACGATGCGGCGGGGGCAGGTGCCGGACGTGCTGTGCGCTCTCGCGCGGGTCTCGGCCCGCGCCCATGCTAGTGGTCGCGCACACCGTAGACTCCAGGGACCCTCCCCTACGGATCGAAGGAGATCACGTGAAGCAGTTCGGCACGGCGGCCATCGCCACGGCACGGGATGACGAGAACGCGACCGACCTGCTGCTGGGGCGCCTGGAGCGCTTCGGGAGCATCCCCATCTTCGAGCGCGCGACGGCGCCGGACACCTGGCAGCCCGTGGCCGTGAGTGCCTTCGTCGAGGACGCCCGCGCGCTCGCCAAGGGTCTCCTGGCCCTGGGTCTCCGCAGCGGCGACGGCGTCGCGATCATGTCCCGCACGCGGTACGAGTGGGCGCTCGTGGACTGGGCGATCTGGTTCGCCGGCGGTCTGTCCGTCCCCGTGTACGAGACGTCCTCCCCCTCCCAGATCCAGTGGATCCTCGGGGACTCCGGGGCGCGCTTCGCGATCGTCGAGACCCGGCGCCATGGCGAGGACGTCGCCTCCGTGCGCACCGAGCTGCCCGCGCTGGAGGGCATCGTGACCCTCGACGACGGCGCGATCGCCGAGCTGACCGAGAAGGGGCGCGCGATCGACGACGAGACGCTCGAGGCCGCGCGCACCAGCCGCGGCGCCCGCGACATCGCGACGATCATCTACACCTCGGGCACGACGGGACGTCCCAAGGGCGCCGAGCTGACGCACGCGAACTTCGTCGACACCTCCCGCAACGCCCTGGGCCTGCTCGGCGAGGGCGTCGTGCCCCCCGGTTCGCGCATGCTCATGTTCCTGCCGATGGCCCACGTGTTCGCACGCCTGCTCGTGGTGCTCGCCTCGAGCTGGGGGGTGACGACCGCCTTCACCCCCGACACCAAGAATCTCGTCGGGGACCTGCAGTCCTTCCGCCCGACGTTCCTGCTGGCCGTGCCCCGCGTGTTCGAGAAGGTCTACAACGCCGCCGAGCAGAAGGCCATCGCCGGGGGCAAGGGGAAGATCTTCCGCGCCGCTGCCGACACCGCGGTCGCCTACTCCGAGGCGCTCTCGACCTCGAAGCCGGGTCTGGCGCTGCGTGCTCGCCACGCCCTGTTCGACCGCCTGGTCTACTCCAAGCTGCGGGCCACCATGGGCGGGCAGGTCTCCTGGGCCGTCTCGGGCGGCGCGCCGCTCGGGGCACGTCTCGCGCACTTCTTCCGCGGCGTCGGCGTGACCATCCTCGAGGGCTACGGCCTCACCGAGACCACGGCGCCCGTGTGCGTGAACACGCCGTGGAACGTCAAGGTCGGCACCGTGGGGCCGCCGCTGCCCGGCGGCACCGTCGCGATCGACGACGACGGCGAGATCCTCGTCAAGGGCGTGATGGTGTTCGCCGGCTACCACGGCAACCCCGAGGCGACCGCCGAGGCGCTGCACGACGGCTGGTTCCGCACCGGGGACATCGGCTCCCTCGACGACGAGGGCTATCTGTCGATCACCGGACGCTCCAAGGAGCTGATCGTGACCGCGGGCGGCAAGAACGTCTCGCCGGCCGCGCTCGAGGACCAGATCCGCGCCGAGCCGCTGATCAGCCAGTGCGTCGTCGTGGGCGATCAGAAGCCCTTCGTCGCGTGCATCGTCACGCTGGACCCCGAGATGCTCCCGACCTGGCTGAAGAACCACGGCCGTCCTGAGCTCACGATCGCCGAGGCCGCGAAGGACGATGCCGTGCGCGCCGCCGTCCAGGCCGCGATCGACCGGGCCAACACGTCCGTGTCGCGTGCCGAGTCGATCCGCAAGTTCGAGATCATCGACACCGACTTCACCGAGGAGAACGGGTACCTCACGCCCTCGCTCAAGCTCAAGCGCAACGTGGTGGTCAAGGACTACTCCGACGTGATCGAGCACCTGTACTCCGGCCCCAAGCCCGCCGCGGGCAGCGGCGTGCAGCACGCGGGCGAGCGCTGAGTCCTCCGTGCCCGCCCTCGTGCGAGGGCCGGGCGCCGAGGGCGACGCCTCGCGCGTCGCAGGATCCACGAGGCCGGTGCGGACGATGCACCGGCCTCGTCCGTCGGCCCGTCGGCCTACCGTGGGGACCATGAGCACCGTCCCCCGCGCCCGCCACCGTCAGCTCTCGCTGGACGACCTCGGGACGCCGCTCGCAGAGGCCGACCTGGTGGTGGTCGACCTCGAGACGACAGGGACCAGCGCCTCCTCGGACGCCATCACCGAGATCGGCGCGGTGCACGTGCGCGGCGGCGAGGTGATCGGCGAGTTCCAGACGTTCGTCGACCCGCGACGTCCGATCCCGGCGTACATCGCCGCGCTCACCGGCATCTCCGACACCACGGTCCGCGGCGCACCCGCGATCGACACCGTGCTGCCGATGTTCCTCGATTTCGCCCGCGGTGCGGCCCTCGTCGCGCACAACGCGCGCTTCGACCTGTCCTTCCTCACCGCGAGCGCCGCCCGCATCGACCTGGAATGGCCCTCCCCCACGGTGCTGGACACGCTGCGTCTGGCACGGCTGGCGTTCGGCCGCGACGAGGTGCGCGACCACCGCCTGGGCACGCTGGCCGCGCACGTCTCGGCGACCACGACCCCCGACCACCGGGCGCTCTCGGACGCCCGCGCGACCGTGGACGTCCTCCACGCGATCATCGAGCGGCTCTCGGCCCGCGGGGTCAGCACGCTCGAGGACCTCGCCTCGGCCCACCGCAAGGTGTCCGCGGTGCAGATGCGCCAGAAGCACCTCGCGGATTCCGTGCCGTCCGGTCCGGGCGTCTACCAGTTCGTCGACGAGCACCGGGCGGTGCTCTACGTCGGGACCAGCCGCGACCTCCGCACCCGCGTGCGCACCTACTTCACGGCCGCCGAGACCCGACGCAAGGTGCTCGACATGCTGCCCCGGGCCCGCGAGATCCGCACCATCACCTGCGCCACGGCCACCGAGGCCGCGGTCCGCGAGCTGCGGGTGATCGCCGCCGAGCAGCCCCCCGCCAATCGGCACGGCCTGCGCCCGGAGAAGGCGACATGGCTGCGCCTCGGCGCCGGCCGTGAGGGTCTGCGCGGGGCACGTCTGGCGCGCGGTGAGGACGACGGGTCCGCGCAGATCGGTCCCCTGCGCTCCCGGCACGACGTCGAGGCGCTGCGGGGCCTGCTGCACGACGCCGTGATGGGGCGCGCGACGACATTCGAGGGGACCGATCGTGCACGGCCCGACGCGGCGCACCACGAGCGCCTCCGGCGCGCCATGATCGAGGATCCCACCGAGGTCCTCGACCATGTCGTCGGGCGTCTGCGCACCCTGGCGGGGCTGGGGCGGTACGAGGACGCCGAGGCGCTGCGGGGACGGGTCCAGACCTACCTCGACGCCGCCCGTCGTGCCGGTCGCCTGCGCGCCCTCGCGCGGGTCGGGATCCTGGTCGCGGCGCGACCCGCGCCGGCGCCCGCCCCGATGCGTCCCGGGTGGGAGCTGCTCGCCGTCCGCGGGGGACGCTTCGCCGGGGCGTCCGTCGTGGCCGCCGGCGCGGATCCGGTCGCGGTGGCCCGGGCGCTGGCGGCGACCAGCACCGGGGAGGCCGAGCTCGTGACGCCGCTGTGCCAGGGCTACCACCAGGAGGCGGAGATCCTGCACGGGTGGCTCGCGGGCCAGGACGTCAGGATCGTCCTGTCCGACGGGAGCTGGGCGCAGCCGGCCCGCGCACGGTTCGACACCGAGGCCCTCCAGCGCCGCTACCGCGCGGCGGCGAGCTGATCGCACCCCCGCACCCGTCGACGAGCTCCCGGAAGTCTCGCGAGGGCGCATCCGGGCACGCCGGGGGCGCGACGACCGCCCCCGACGGACGCAGCACGGCGCCCGACGGCTCTAGGCTTGCGACAGCACCGTCCCCCCCCCCCCAGCGACAAGGACTCCCCATGATCACCGCGATCGTCTCGATCATCGTCCGCAGCGACAGCATCCCGGAGGTCGCCCGCGCCGTCGCCGGTCTCGACGGGGTGCAGACCGTCTACTCGGTGACCGGGGACGTCGACCTCGTCGCGATCGTCACGGTGCGCCGCCACGACGAGCTGGCCCGCGTCATCGCCGATGCCATCGGCAAGGTCGACGGCGTCCTGGACACGTCCACGAACATCGCCTTCGAGACGTACTCGGCCCAGGACCTCGGCGAGGGGTTCAGCCTCGGCGAGCCGGAGGACTGAAGCCCTCGCGTGACGGGCGCAGGGCGACCGGACCGCTCAGGACCGCCGGGAGGCCTCGGCCCAGCGCGCGAGCAGGAGGGCCGGCTCCCCGGCATCGAGCACCTCGGCGGCCTCGGCGTGCGCGGCGCGGAACCGGTCCTCGAAGGGCACCCGGCGGGCGTCGACGGATCCCCCTGCGGCATCGGCGGTCATGATCCCGGCAGCCGTGTTCAGGAGCACGGCGTCGCGCACGGGCCCCTCGGCGCCGGCGTAGAGCTCGCGCGCGACCCGGGCGTTGTCCTCCGCGCTGCCCCCGCGCAGGGCCTCGACGGGGCTGCGCGGGACACCGAGGAGCGCGAGCGGATCGAGCACCCGGGACGTGACCGTGCCGCCCATGACCTCCCAGACGTCCGAGGGAGCGCCCACGGTCAGCTCGTCCAGCCCGTCCTGCCCGCGGAACACGAGGGCCGAGGTGCCGCGCCGTGCGAACACCTCGGCGACCACGGGGGCCATCGCGGGGTCCGCCACCCCCACCGCCGAGGCGGCAGGCCTGCCGGGGTTCGTGATCGGGCCCAGCACGTTGAACACGGTCGGGATGCCGAGTCCCTTGCGCGCGTCGACCGCATGACGCATCGAGGGATGGAAGACCTGCGCGAAGCAGAAGGTGATCCCCACCTCGTGGGCCAGCTCCTCGACGCGGGAGGCCGGCAGGTCCAGGCGCACCCCCAGCACCTCGAGCACGTCCGCCGAGCCCGACCGGGACGTCGATGCCCGGTTGCCGTGCTTGACGACGGGACGCCCGGAGGCCGCGATGACGATCGAGGACATGGTCGAGATGTTGACGGTGTGCGCGAGATCGCCGCCCGTGCCCACGATGTCGACAGCACCCGCGGGCGCCGTCAGCGGCACGGCGTGCTCGACCATGGCATCGGCCAGCGCCGTCAGCTCCTCGCCCACGACACCCTTGGCGGCGAGGGCCACGAGGAACGCGGCGAGCTGGACCGGGGTCGCCTGACCGTCCATCACCTCGTGCATCGCCCAGGCCGCCTGCCCGGCGGAGAGGTCCTCGCCGCGCACGAGCTGTGAGGTGAGCAGGGGCCAGGTGGAGGTGGCTTCCGTCATGTCGGCATCATCGCATCCACGGGCCCCGGAGGTCGGGTCGGGATCGTCCCGCGAGACGTGTCCGGGGGCGCGTCCGGGATCCGCGACCCCCGGGGAGCCGATATGCTGACCTGGCCCCTAGGGTTCGCCCCGCGCGTCCCGCCCACGAGCTCCGCATCTCTGCCGGCCCGGCACCGCGGAACCCGCGCTCCGAACCTGTGTGGCGAGCCCCTCACGTGGCACCGGGTGTCGTGTCCTGGTCCCACACGTTCTGACGACACGACATAATGAGCCTGTGACTACTGCGACCCTCCCTCCTCGTGCATCGCATGCAGTCGGTGTGAACCGCCCCAACGCGACGCAGATCGGCACCATCGTCTGGCTCTCGAGCGAGCTGATGTTCTTCGCCGGGCTCTTCGCGATGTACTTCACGCTGCACTCGATGGTCCCCGAGCAGTTCTACGAGGGCCACAGCCACTTCAAGCTCGGGTTCGCCCTGACCAACACGGTCATCCTGGTGCTGAGCTCCTTCACCTGCCAGTTCGGCGTGTTCGCCGCCGAGCAGCGCCGCAAGACCCGGACCGGCTCGATCTTCAACCTCGCCGGCTGGGGCATGGTCGAGTGGTACACGCTGACCTTCATCATGGGCGCGGTCTTCGTCTCGGGTCAGGCCCTGGAGTACACCGAGCTCGTCCATGCCGGCGTCACGCTGTCCTCCTCGCCCTTCGGCTCGGTGTTCTTCATCGCCACCGGCTTCCACGGGATGCACGTGCTCGGCGGTCTGATCGCCTTCCTGTTCGTCCTGGCCCGCGCTTTCGCGGCCGACGACTTCGGGCACCACGAGGAGGTCAGCGCGATCTGCATCTCCTACTACTGGCACTTCGTGGACGTGGTGTGGATCGGGCTGTTCTTCGTGGTCTACCTGATGGACCCGATCTTCACCTCCGCCGTCCCGTTCAACTGGTCGTTCTTCTGATCGGCGCTCCCGCCCCGACATCCCCGCCGATCCCTTCCCTGCACTCCCCCACCGAATCGAGGTCCGACCCGTGAAGGCTCTCAGCCAGCACCGTCACCACCCGATGGCGTATCTCGTGATCCTCCTGCTCGCGCTCGTCGCGACGGGCGGCATCTACACCGCCTTCCAGCCGCGCGCCGCCGAGGCCGAGGGCTCCTCCCAGGAGGAGATCGCCGCCGGACAGCAGCTCTTCGTCGCCAACTGCGCGACCTGCCACGGCACGGGCGGTCAGGGTCGCACCGACGCCGACGGCAACACGATCGGCCCCTCGCTGGTGGGCGTCGGCGCCGCCGCCGTGGACTTCCAGGTCGGCACGGGCCGCATGCCCATGCAGGCTGGCGGACCCCAGGCCCAGGCCAAGCCGTCGCAGTTCGACGAGAAGCAGACCGAGCAGCTGGCCGCGTACGTGGCCTCTCTCGGCCCCGGCCCGTCGATCCCCACCGACGAGGCGGTCGATGCCAGCAAGGGCGACCCGGTCGTCGGCGGCGAGATCTTCCGGATCAACTGCGCCATGTGCCACAACGCCGCGGGCGCCGGCGGCGCGCTGACCCACGGCAAGTACGCCCCGCCCCTGACCGGCGTGGATCCCCGCCACATCTACGAGGCGATGGAGACGGGCCCCCAGAACATGCCCGTCTTCAACGACGCCAACATCTCCGCCGAGGAGAAGCGCGACGTGATCGCCTACCTCGACGCCATCGAGAAGAACGGCTCCCCCGGCGGCCTCTCGCTCGGGTCCCTGGGTCCCGTCACCGAGGGCGTGTACGTCTGGACGATCGGTCTCGCGCTGCTCGTCGGCTGTGCCGTCTGGCTGGGGGCGAAGGCCAAGTGAGCACGGACAAGGACATGACGACGCAGGGTTCGAAGGCCGGCACGGCCACCATCTCCGCGCGGGAGTCGGGAACGCTGTTCCCCAATCCCGGGCTCCCCCCGCACGAGTACCGCCAGGCGGACCTCGACCCCAAGGCCGAGAAGCGCGCCGAGCGCGTGGTCGCCGGGATGTTCGTGATCTCCATCCTGGGCACCGTCCTGTTCGTCGCGTCGTACTTCCTGTTCTCGCCGCTGAACACCAACCTGCTCGCCGAGCCCGGCACGATGCAGGCGGTCCGCTGGAACAACCTCTTCACGGGCCTCGGGCTCGCGATCTCGGTGTTCTTCATCGGTGCGGCCGCGGTCCACTGGGCCAAGACCCTCATGCCCGACCACGAGATGGTCGAGGAGCGTCACGAGCTCGGCGGGAACGAGGCCACGCAGAAGGCGGCCGTCAAGATCCTGGGCGACGGCATCCAGGAGTCCGGGATCGCCCGTCGGCCCCTGATCGTCACGGCCATGGTCGGGGCGTTCGCGGTGCTGCCGATCGCGGTCCTCGCGCCCCTGTCGACGATGGGTCCGCTGCCGGGCAACAAGCTCCATCACACGTTCTGGAAGGCCGGGCTCCGCCTGACCCGCGACCACGACGGCACGCCGATCAAGGCCGCCGACGTGGCGATGAACTCGATCTTCCACATCATGCCCGACGGCCTGACCCACGAGACCGAGGACTACCTCGAGGAGCGGGCCAAGGCCGCGGCCGTCATCGTCCGCATCGATCCGGCGATCGGCCAGGACCCCGAGAGCCTCGCGCACGGCTACGACGGGATCCTCGCGTTCTCGAAGATCTGCACGCACGTGGGCTGCCCGGTGGCGCTCTACGAGCAGCAGACCCACCACATGCTGTGCCCGTGCCACCAGTCGACCTTCGACGTCACCGATGGCGCCAAGGTGATCTTCGGCCCCGCGCACCGCCCGCTCCCCCAGCTCCCGATCGAGGTGGACGCCGAGGGCTACCTCGTCGCCACGGGCGATTTCCCATCCCCGATCGGCCCCAGCTTCTGGGACCTCCACAAGGAGAAGTGATCCTTCGTGACGACCACACAGACCCCTCCTCGCGAGACGGAGCGCGCCGCTCCCGGCCGCGCCGTGCGCCTGGGCGCCGTGGGCGGCCGCTGGATCGATGACCGCGTCGGCGGCGCTGGCCTCGTCAAGTTCTTCGCGCGCAAGATCTTCCCGGACCACTGGTCCTTCATGTTCGGCGAGGTCGCGCTCTACAGCTTCGTGATCCTGCTGATCTCGGGCACCTTCCTCACGATGTTCTTCGTCCCCTCGATGGACGAGGTCATCTACGACGGCGTGTACGAGCCCCTCCAGGGCCTGCACGTCTCCAAGGCCTTCGAGTCGACGCTGCACATCTCCTTCGAGGTGCGCGGCGGATTGCTGTTCCGCCAGATCCACCACTGGTCGGCGCTCGTGTTCATGGTCGCGATCTTCGTGCACATGTTCCGCGTCTTCTTCACCGGGGCGTTCCGCAAGCCCCGCGAGATCAACTGGCTCGTCGGCTTCAGCCTCATGGTTCTGGGCCTGGTCGCCGGCTTCTCCGGCTACTCCCTCCCCGACGACGTCCTCTCGGGCAACGGCCTGCGGATCGTCGAGGGCCTCATGCTGGCCATGCCGCTCGTGGGACCGTTCCTCTCGTTCTGGCTGTTCGGCGGCGAGTTCCCGGGGCACGACATCATCCCGCGCCTGTTCACGATCCACATCCTGCTGGTGCCGGCGGCGATCCTCGGGCTCATCGCCCTGCACCTCGCGATGCTCGTGGCCCACAAGCACACCCAGTACCCCGGCCCCGGCCGCACCGACAAGAACGTCGTCGGCTTCCCGCTGTTCCCGGTGTACACCGCCAAGGCCGGTGGCTTCTTCTTCCTGGTCTTCGGCATCATCGCGCTGATCTCGGCGACGACCGCGATCAACCCGGTGTGGATCTACGGACCCTACGATCCCTCCCCCGTCTCCGCGGGATCCCAGCCCGACTGGTACATGCTCTTCACCGATGGCGGCCTGCGACTCATCCCCGGATGGGAGTTCACGATCTTCGGGTACGTGATCTCGCTGAACATGCTCATCCCGATGGGCTTCTACGCGGTGTTCCTCGCCTTCTTGGCGCTGTACCCGTTCCTCGAGGCATGGGTCACCGGCGACAATCGCGAGCACCACGTCCTGGACCTGCCCTACAACGTGCCGGTCCGCACCGGCCTCGGCGTCGCCTGGATCTCGATCTACTTCATCCTGTGCCTGGGTGCCACCAACGACCTCCTGGCCGTGGCTCTGAAGCTGTCGATCAACGACCTCACGTGGCTGTACCGGATCTCGATCTTCGTGGTCCCGGTGCTGGTCTTCTACATCACCAAGCGGCTGTGCCTGTCGATCCAGCGCCACAAGCGCGGTCTGGCGCTGCACGGCGTGGAGACCTCCAAGGTCGTCCGCATGGACAACGGCGAGATGCTCGAGATCCACGAGCCCCTCGACGACTACGAGCGCTGGGTGCTCGTGGATGTCGACCAGTTCCGTCCCCTCAAGGCCGGCAAGGGCGTCTCGGGGCTCCGCGCCCGCGCCACGTCGTTCTTCTTCAAGGACTACGTCGAGCCCGTCACGCCCGAGGAGCTGCACCACGCCCTCGAGCACGGGCGGCACGAGACCCACAAGATCGACCGCGTCATCGAGTCCTCGGGCGACCACCAGTCCAACTGACACCGCCTCGACATCACGACCGGGAGGGCCCGGGAGCTTCTGCTCCCGGGCCCTCCCGCGTCGGTGCCGATCACGGGCATCGACCCCGCATCGCGCTCCTCCCGCACCGCGATGCGGTGGTGGACGAACGAGGTGCGGATGCCGAGCACGTGCCGGTGAGGACGCGTGGGGGGGGGCACCGGGCTCCCCGTTCCCGTGAGGGCGCGGACAGGGCCGGCCGCACGTGCCTGCGCCGCGGCTCGAGCCATCCGTCCCCGTGTCCGCATGCCGCATCCCCACCGCGGCGACGGCGCACGGGGCCCCGCTCGCCGACGTGCTCGTGCCTCATCCCGGGACGCAGCCGTCCCGCGGCGCCGTCCCGGGCGTTGAACCGCCCCCGCGACGCCGCGATCGCGCCGCTGAGAGCGGTGTCTCCGCTCAGATGCCCGCTGCCTCGGATCGAGGGCGCGGAACGCAGACGCCTCCAGCACGACGCGCGTGCGCCGGCGATGCCTCTGTGCGGCACGCTGACCGGATGCTCCCGTGCGTTCCACGGTGCGGAGGTCTCCTGCGCGCTGCCGCACCCGGGAGCTCATCGCATCGGACGGTCGCTCCGTGCCCATCGGATCGTGGTCGCCCACCCTGCCGGAGAACGTGCCCGCTCCTGGAGACGGAGGCCGGCCGCCCGCGCCCCTGGCCGCGCCCGTGCCGCGCGACCGTGCCCGCCTCGGCAGGGTGACCCGCACGGATCCCCGCGCATCGCCGGGCGCGGTCGGAACCCCATGGGCACCCGCGGGACAGGCGGAGATGCACGAGCCCGGCCCTCCCGTCATGGGAGGGCCGGGCTCGGTGGTGGGATCCGTGCTGCGGGCGCCCGGATGCCGTCAGGACCTCAGTGGGCGTGCTGCCCGCGGGAGAACTCCATGACCCACCCGGTGATGCCGTAGATCGCGACGACGACGCCCAGCGCGGAGATCCAGAATCCGGCTGCCACGCCCAGGAACACCAGCGCACAGGCGATGGCCGTGTAAAGGGGCCACCAGCTGTAGGGGGCGAAGCTGCCCTGGATGCCGGCGTCGGCCGACACGGGGGCGTTCTCGTCGTCCTCGGGACGATCCTTGTGGCTGCGGGCGTTGAGCGCGGTGACCGCGGCGATCATGAGCGCCATGCCGCCGCCCATGAGGATCGCGGCGAAGCCGACCGGCTCGATGCCCATCGGGGCGTACATCGCACCGAGGATGCCGTAGACGACACCGACGATCACGAAGAAGAGGAACAGGATCCCGAAGATCCGCGATGTGCTGCGCATGTCAGTTGGTGCTCCTGTTCTTCACGGGTTCCTCGTGGAGGATGTGGTCGACCGCGGCGACCTCCGGATGGTGCAGGTCGAACGCGGGGCGCTCGGAGCGGATCCGGGGAAGCTCGGTGAAGTTGTGACGCGGGGGCGGGCACGAGGTGGCCCACTCGAGCGACGCACCGTAGCCCCAGGGGTCGTCGACCGTGATCCGCGGGCTGCGCAGGTGGCTGAGGACGACGTTGAGGAAGAACGGCAGCGTCGAGGCGCCCAGGATGAAGGCGCCCACGGTGGAGATCTGGTTCATCCACTCGAAGCCGTCCTCGGCCAGGTAGTTGACGTAGCGGCGCGGTGCACCCATGACGCCCAACCAGTGCTGGATGAGGAACGTCGTGTGGAAGCCGATCATCAGCAGCCAGAAGTGGACGACACCGATCTTCTCGCTGAGCTTGTACCCGAACATCTTGGGCCACCAGAAGTAGAAGCCCGCGAACATCTCGAACGCGACGGTGCCGAAGATGACGTAGTGGAAGTGCGCCACCACGAAGTACGTGTCCGAGAGATGGAAGTCCAGGACGGGGCTGGACAGGATGACGCCGGTCAGGCCGCCGAAGAGGAACGTCGTCATGAACCCGAGCGTGAAGAGCATCGGGGTCTCGAACGTCACCGATCCGCGGAAGATCGTGCCCACCCAGTTGAAGAACTTCACGCCGGTCGGCACGGCGATCAGCATCGTCATGAAGCTGAAGAAGTCGAGCATGACCGCGCCGGTCGTGTACATGTGGTGGGCCCAGACCGTGGCCGAGAGGGCCGCGATCGCCGTGGTCGCGTAGACGAGCGTCTTGTAGCCGAAGATCGGCTTGCGGGAGAACACAGGCAGGATCTCCGAGGCGATCCCGAAGAACGGCAGCGCCAGGACGTACACCTCGGGATGCCCGAAGAACCAGAACAGGTGCTGCCAGAGGATCGGTCCGCCGTTGGCCGGATCGAAGATCAGCGCGTCGAACTTGCGATCCGCGCCCAGGGCGAACAGCGCCGAGGCCAGCGGCGGGAAGGCCATCAGCACGAGGATCGCGGTGATGAGGACGTTCCAGGTGAAGATCGGCATCCGGAACATCGTCATGCCGGGCATGCGCATGGTGATGATCGTGGTGATGAAGTTGACCGAGCCGAGAATCGTGCCGAAGCCCGACAAGGCGAGGCCGAACACCCAGAGATCACCTCCGAGACCTGGTGAGAACGTCGTGTCCGACAGGGGCGCGTAGGCGAACCAGCCGAACGACGCCGCACCCTGAGGGGTGAGGAAGCCCGCCACGGCGATCAGCGATCCGAACAGCGTGAGCCAGAAGGCGAACATGTTCAGGCGCGGGAAGGCCATGTCCACGGCGCCGATCTGCAGCGGCACCAGGAAGTTCGCGAACCCGTTGAACAGCGGCGTCCCGAACATCAGCAGCATGATCGTGCCGTGCATCGTGAAGAGCTGGTTGTACTGGTCCTTGGAGACGACGACCTGCAGGCCGGGCTCCCAGAGCTCTGCACGGATCATGAGCGCCAGGATCCCGCCGAAGCAGAAGAACCCGAAGGACATCGCCATGTACATGATGCCGATCAGCTTGTGATCGGTCGTGGTGAGCAGGTTGAAGAACATGCGGCCGAGCGAGGTCGGCCGGGTCGGCTCGAAGCGCGCCGTCCGCACGGGCGGGGCGACCGGGGTGTCCGTGGTCACTTCGAGTCCTCCTCGATCTTGTTCTGCTGGGCCGTGTCGGCCTTCTCCCGCATGCTCCAGTCCCTCTGCTCGCGGTTGAGATCCAGACCCAGCTGACCGGTGTTGCCCTGGTCCCGCAGATCCTGGATGTGCTGGTCGTACTCCGCCTGGGAGACGACCTTGACGTTGAAGAGCATGTCGGAGTGGTACTCGCCGCAGAGCTCCGCGCACTTGCCGGCGTAGGTCCCCTCCTTGGTCGGGGTCACCTGGAAGGAGTTGGTGTGCCCGGGGAACATGTCCTTCTTGTAGAGGAAGTCCACGACCCAGAACGAGTGGACGACGTCCCGGGAGTCGAGGGTGAACTTCACGGTGCTGTTCACCGGGAGGTACAGCGTGGGCAGCGACTCCGCCGCGCCCGGCTCACCGGTGTCGAAGGACTGCACGCCCGCGGGCTCGTGGACGTCCTCGTCCACGTAGTTGAAGTCCCAGCTCCACTGCTTGGCGACGACGTTGACCGTCACGTCGGGATCAGCGTCGATGTGCTCGATCTCCGCGACGTCCTGCTGCGTGAAGTAGAAGAGGGTCAGCACCATGACGACCGGCAGCAGCGTGGCGGCCAGCTCGAGGGGCACGTGGTAGCGCACCTGCACGGGGAAGCCCGTGTCGCCCTTGCGGCGGCGGTAGGCGATCGCGCACCAGATGATGAAGCCCCACACGATGAGGCCGATGATGATCAGGGTGATCCACGAGCCGTCCCACAGGCGCATGATCCGACCGGTCTGATTCGTGACCTCGTGGTCCGAGTCGCCGGGCAGGTAGCCGCGCTTCTGGGCGTCCGTGCACCCGGCGAGCACGAGTGTCACGAGCGCGAGGCCCGCGGCGATCCGCGGTGCGCGCGTGCGGCGGGGTGGGGCCTGGGGAGTCACGAGGAGACCTTCCGCTCTGACTCTCCTGCCGCGCCCGAGGAGGCCGGGCGACGAGGCGGGAGGTCGTGGGTGTTCAGGGGGCGAGGGGCAGGGTCCGCAGGCCCGGGCCGGACCGCGACGCCGTGGGCACGGGACGCGGGTGACGCAAAGGACCTGACGGCACGTCGTCATCATACGCGGTCCGCGGGACGACTCGGCGCGGGCCGCGCCCGGCGCGTCCGCCCGATCTGGTCGGGACGGAGCGCCGCGTGCGGCCCGCTGGCGGGTTCAGCTGAACGAGTCGCCGCAGGCGCAGGAGCTCTGCGCGTTGGGGTTGTCGATGGTGAAGCCCTGCTTCTCGATGGTGTCCGCGAAGTCGATCACGGCGCCGCTGAGGTACGGGGCGCTCATCTTGTCGACGACGACGTGGACGCCCTCGAACTCGACCGCGAGGTCGCCGTCGAGCTCGCGCTCGTCGAAGTAGAGCTGATAGATGAGGCCGGAGCAGCCGCCGGGCTGCACGGCGATGCGGAGGCGCAGGTCGTCCCGGCCCTCCTGGGCGAGCAGGGAGTCGACCTTGGCGGCCGCTCCGGGCGTGAGCGTCACGCCGTGCGCCGGCGTGGTCTCGGTGCGCTCGGTGGTCGTAGTGGTCATGGTGGGAACCTCCTGGCTGACGGGTACCACCAGCGTACGCCCTCGCCCTGACGGCCGGTGGGGTCCGAGCAGGCGCGTCGCCGGCCGCGGGCGCGTCGGCGGCCGGCGCGTGCTCGGTGCATGGTCAGGCGGACAGCACGGTCATCAGAGCGAGGAGCATCACGCCGCCGTAGCCCAGCACGACCCCCCCGGCGCCCGCGACCGCCACCTCGCGCTGGTCGGGTCGCAGGGCCGCGAGGAGCACCGCCCCGACGGCGACCACGAGGACGAGCACCCCCGCCCAGGGGCCCAGGAGGTATCCGCTCACGATCCCCACCACGAGCCCGCCCAGCAGCGCCGGGACCGTGAGCGTGGCGACCGGCACCGGCTCCGGGCGGGGTGCGGCCCCTCGTCCCGCGGACGGCGCGTCGCCCGCGGTGCCGCGCTCTGCCGGGGTGCGCGGCGCGGCGCTCGTCCCTGCGCGCCGGGACCCGCGCGCGCGGCGGGGACGCCCGGTCACGCCTCGTCCTCGAGCTCGGCGGCGTCGCGGAGCAGGAGCGCCTCGGCGAGGCACACCTTGGCGAACTCCCCGAGGTGCAGGGACTCGTCGATGCCGTGAGCGCGGGAGTCCGGGTCCTCGACCCCGGTGACCAGGACCTCGGCATGCGGGAACACCTCCAGCAGATCGGCGATGAACGGGATCGATCCGCCGAGACCCGTGTCCACCGCCTCGGTGCCCCACGAGCGGGCGAAGGCGCTGCGTGCGAGATGCATCGCGGGAGTCTCGTCACCGGCGAGGTAGGGACGGCCCTGCTCGCCCTCGGTGACCTCGACCTCGGCGCCGAACGGCGCGTGCTCCAGCAGGTGGGCCGTCAGGGCCTCCATCGCCGCCGCGGGCTCCTGGCCCGGGGCGATCCGCAGCGAGACCTTCGCCCGCGCGGCGGGCACCAGCGTGTTCGAGGCGTCCCGCACGGGGGTCGCGTCGATCCCGAGCACGGACAGCGCCGGACGTGTCCACAGGCGCGCGGTGAGGGGGCCGGTCCCTGCCAGCCGCACCCCGTCCAGGACCCCGGCGTCACGCCGGTAGTCGGCCTCGGGCATGTCCACGGCGGGGTCCTCCGCGTGCACGAGACCCTGGACGGCGACGGAGCCGACCTCGTCGTGGAGCGTGGCGATCAGCCGCGAGAGCAGCGTCAGGGCATCCAGGGCGGGCCCCCCGAACAGGCCCGAGTGCACGGCGTGGCGCAGGGAGCGGACGGTCACGGTGAGGTCCACGAGCCCGCGCAGGCTCGTCGTGAGGGCGGGCGTGCCCACCGCCCAGTTCGCGGAATCGGCGACCACGATCACGTCGGCGCGCAGATCCTCCGAGAACGCCTCGATGAAGGGCCGGAAGGTGGGCGATCCCGCCTCCTCCTCACCCTCGACGAACACGGTGACGCCGATCCCGCGCTCGGCGAGCTCCTCCCCGACCAGGCGCAGAGCGGTGACGTGCGCCATGACGCCCGCCTTGTCGTCCGCGCTCCCCCGCCCGTAGAGCCGCTCGCCCCGGCGCTCCGGCTCGAACGGATCGCTGCTCCACGCGGCAGGGTCCCCCGTGGGCTGGACGTCGTGGTGGGCGTACAGCAGCACGGTGGGCAGGCCGTCGCGCGCCGGTCGCCGGGCGATGACGGCGGGGGCGCCGTCGGCCACCCGTTCGATCCGGACGTCCGGCAGCCCGGTGCCGCGCAACAGCTCGGCCACGGCCTCGGCGCTGCGCTCCAGCGGGGCGCGGTCGTAGCCCGCGAAGGCGAGGGAGGGGATGCGGACCAGGGACTCGAGGTCCTCGATCGCGGACGGCAGCAGCTCGTCGAGGCGTGCCCGGAGGACCTCGACCTCCGCGGCGTCGGTGGGGTGGGAGGCAGGGGCGGGGGTGATGTCGGCCATCGCTCCAACCTACCGCCGTCCCTGAGGGGCGTTCACGGCGGTGCACCGCCTAGACTGCCGGGGTGAGTTTCCTGAAGAGATCCCGACCCGACGCCGAGACCTCCTCCGCCGCGGAGGAGTCCGTCACGGCGCGCCCGGGGTCCAAGGGGCGCCCCACCCGGACCCGCCGCGAGGCCGAGGCCGCGCGCCGCCGCCCGCTGGTCCCCCAGGACCGCAAGGACGCCAAGCGCCGCGACCGCGACGCGGCCAAGATCGAGCGCAACAAGGCGCAGGTCGCCCTCGTCACCGGCGACGAGGCCAACATGCCCTATCAGCACAGGGGACCGCAGCGCCGGTACGTGCGCGACCTCGTGGATACCCGGCACAACGTCGCCGAGTACTTCTTCCCGCTGGCCCTGATCATCATGGTCGTGGCCCTCGTGCTCCCCCTCGTGGTGCCGTCCGCGGCGACCGTCATGAGCACGCTCATGCTCGCCGTCCTCTGGGGCGGGATCCTCGTCTGCGTGGTCGACGCGCTGATCCTGCGCAAGCGGCTGCGGTCGCGTCTGACCGAGCGCTTCGGCGAGGTCGGTCAGGGCCTCGTGACCTACGGCCTCATGCGCGCCGTGCAGATCCGCCGCTGGCGGCTGCCCAAGGCGCAGATCCGTCACGGGGAGTCCCCCCGCAGCTGAGCGGCTCGCATGGCCCCCGGATCCTCCGGGACCCACGACGCACCGCCGGCACGACGAACGGGCCCGATCCTCCGCGGAGGATCGGGCCCGTTCGTCGTCGCAGGAGGCTCAGGCGTCCTCGGCGGGAACCACGGGAGCCTCGGAGTCCTCGACCGGTCGCTTCTCCTTCACGACGGGCTTCGCATCGACGCCGGCCTCCTTGCGCTGCTGGGCCGTGATCGGCGCGGGCGCCTGCGTCAGCGGGTCGAAGCCGCCGCCGGACTTCGGGAACGCGATGACGTCGCGGATCGACGAGGTCTTCGCGAGCAGGGCCACGATCCGGTCCCAGCCGAAGGCGATCCCGCCGTGGGGCGGGGCGCCGAAGGCGAAGGCGTCCAGGAGGAAGCCGAACTTCTCGCGCGCCTGCGCCTCGTCGATGCCCATCACGCGGAACACGCGCTCCTGGACGTCCTGGCGATGGATGCGGATCGAGCCGCCGCCGATCTCGTTGCCGTTGCACACGATGTCGTACGCGTAGGCCAGCGCCGATCCCGGATCGGAGTCGAAGGTGTCCATGAACTCGGGCTTGGGCGAGGTGAACGCGTGGTGCACGGCGGTCCAGGCGCCCGAGCCGACGGCCACGTCGCCCGCGGCCACGGCATCACCGGCGGGCTCGAACAGCGGGGCGTCGACCACCCACACGAACGCCCAGGCGTCCGCGTCGATGAGGCCCAGGCGCTCGGCGATCTCGTTGCGGGCCGCACCCAGGATCGCCCGGGAGGTCTTGGCCTCGCCCGCGGCGAAGAAGATGCAGTCGCCGGGAGAGGCCCCGGTGGCGGCCGCCAGGCCCGCCTTCTCCTCCTCGGAGATGTTCTTGGAGACGGGACCCGTGAGGGAGCCGTCCTCCTGGACCAGCACGTAAGCCAGCCCGCGCGCTCCGCGCTGCTTGGCCCATTCCTGCCAGCCGTCGAGGGTGCGGCGCGGCTGCGAGGCCCCGCCCTGCATGACCACGGCGCCGACGTACGGCGACTGGAACACGCGGAACGGCGTGTTCGCGAAGTACTCCGTCATCTCGGTGATCTCGAGGTCGAAGCGGAGGTCCGGCTTGTCCGAGCCGTAGCGTCGCATCGACTCCGCGTAGGTGATCCGCGGGATCGGCAGCGGGAGCTCCTCGCCCGCGGCGGCCCACACGGCCTTCAGCACGCGCTCGGCGAGCTCGATGATGTCCTCCTGGTCCACGAAGCTCATCTCGACGTCGAGCTGGGTGAACTCCGGCTGGCGGTCGGCGCGGAAGTCCTCGTCGCGGTAGCAGCGGGCGAGCTGGAAGTACCGCTCCATGCCCGCGACCATGAGCAGCTGCTTGAACAGCTGCGGCGACTGCGGCAGCGCGTACCAGGAGCCGGGAGCCAGGCGCGCGGGCACGAGGAAGTCGCGGGCGCCCTCCGGCGTGGAGCGCGTCAGGGTGGGCGTCTCGATCTCGACGAACCCGTCGTCCAGCAGCACGTCGCGGGCGGCGCGGTTGACGGTCGAGCGCAGGCGCAGCGCCGCGGCGGGGCCCTCACGGCGCAGGTCGAGGTAGCGGTAGCGCAGGCGCGCCTCCTCGCCGACCTCGGTGTGGCTGTCGAGCTGGAAGGGCAGCGGCGCCGAGGTGTTGAGCACCTCGACGTCGGTCGCGGTGACCTCCACCTCGCCGGTCGGCAGCTGGGGGTTCTCGTTACCCTCGGGCCGACGATCGACGGTGCCCGTCACCCGGAGCACGTACTCGTTGCGCAGGTGCAGCGCCTCGTCCTCGCGGACGACCACCTGGGCGACGCCGCTCGCGTCGCGCAGATCCAGGAACGTCACGCCGCCGTGGTCGCGGCGGCGGGCGATCCAGCCGGTGAGGATGACGGTCTGGCCGATGTGCTCCGGGCGGAGCGCGCCGGCGTCGATGGTGCGCAGCACTGTGGGTCCTTCGCGGGTCGGGGATCCCGGCGCCGAACGGCGGTCGGGTGGCCCGTCGATCCTAACGCGGCGTGAGCGACGTCGCCCGCCCTGCCCCTGGGGTCCGACGCCCCGTCGACCTAGAATGGAAGCACGTCTTGACCTGCGCGCGAGTGGGTCCGCCCCGAACCCTCCGCATCCCCGAACAGAGGAACGCATGTCCGAACACGCCCTTGGCACGTCCACCCCCGAGCCGGACCACCACGCGTCCGATCGCCACGACGCCGATCAGCACCAGACCGGGGGCTCGGATTCCGCACAGGGCCAGGCCCCGGCCGAGGCGACCCCGACCTTCGCCGACCTCGACCTCCCCGCGGTCCTCCAGCGCGCCGTCGCCGGGCTCGGCTTCACCACCCCCTCCCCCATCCAGGAGCAGGCGATCCCCGCCCTCCTGGCCGGGCGCGACGTGATCGGCGTGGCCCAGACCGGGACCGGCAAGACCGCCGCCTTCGGCCTGCCGCTGCTGGCCGCCGTGGACGTCGAGGACCGGGCGACCCAGGCCATCGTCCTGGCCCCGACCCGCGAGCTCGCGATGCAGGTGGCCGACGCGATCGCCTCCTTCGCCCACGACGTCCCCGGCCTCGTCGTCACCCCCGTCTACGGCGGCTCCCCCTACGGCCCCCAGGAGCGCGCGCTCTCGCGCGGCAGCCAGGTCGTCGTCGGCACCCCCGGCCGCGTCATCGACCACCTCAAGCGCGGGAACCTGCGCCTCGAGCACGTGCGCACCCTCGTCCTGGACGAGGCCGACGAGATGCTCCGCATGGGGTTCGCCGAGGACGTGGACCAGATCCTGTCCTACACCCCGGCCCAGAAGCAGATCGCGCTGTTCTCGGCGACCATGCCGCCGGCGATCAAGAAGGTCGCCGCCGACCACATGACGGACCCCGTCAGCGTCTCGGTCGCCCGGCAGTCCTCGACCGTGACCTCGGTGCGCCAGCGCTTCGCGGTGGTCCCCTTCCGTCACAAGACCGGGGCGCTGGCCCGGGTCCTGGCGACCTCCGACGCCGACGCCGCGATCGTCTTCGTGCGCACCCGGTCCGCCGCCGAGGAGGTCGGGGTCGAGCTCGTGGCCCGCGGCGTCGTCGCCGCGACGATCTCCGGTGACGTGGCCCAGAAGGAGCGCGAGCGGATCGTCGAGCGCCTTCGCGACGGCTCCCTCGACGTGCTCGTGGCGACCGATGTCGCGGCCCGCGGCCTGGACGTGGACCGCATCGGCCTCGTCGTGAACTTCGACGTGCCCGGGGAGCCCGAGGCCTACGTGCACCGCATCGGGCGCACGGGTCGCGCCGGCCGCACGGGCGAGGCGCTGACCTTCGTCGCCCCGCACGAGCGCCGCAAGCTCCGCGCGATCGAGAAGACGACGCGGCAGAGCCTCGAGGAGATCCAGGTCCCCTCCCCCGCCGACGTCTCGCGCCACCGCATGCGCGGGCTGCTCGAGAGCGTCCCCGCGCGCGCCGAGAAGGGCCGCCTGGGCATCTACACCGAGCTCGTGGGCGAGTTCCTCGCCACCCACGACATCGATCCCGCGCAGCTGGCGGCGGTGCTCGGCTCGATGGCCGTCGGCGACGACGGACCCGGAGCCCGGTCCGAGGACGAGGAGTTCACCGGCGCCTCGCTCAAGGGCTCGGACCGTTCCGAGCGGGACGGGGGCGGCGACGACCGTCGCGGCGGCGGTGCGTCCCGCCCGTCCTCCAAGGGCTACACGACCTACCGCATCAACGTGGGACACAGCCAGGGCGCCAAGCCGCCGTCGATCGTGGGCACCATCACGGGCGAGGGCGGTCTGACGGGCAAGGACATCGGCAAGATCGACATCCTCGGCTCGTTCTCCCTCGTCGAGCTGCGCACCGAGCTCACCCCTGAGCAGGAGTCGCGCATCGGCCGCGCGAAGATCTCCGGCCGTGCGCTGCACATCAGCAAGGACCAGGGCCCGCGCGGCGGGAGCCGTCAGACGGCGCGCCACGGCAGCCGCGAGTGGGACGAGCGTCGCGGAGGCGGACGCTCCGACCGCGACGAGCGCTCCTCGCGCCCGCGCCGTGAGGGCGGGTTCCGCGATCGGGACCGCGACCGCGGCGGACGCGGTCGTCACTGACCTCGCCCGTCCCGGGACGACATGGGAACGGGCCCCGCACCAGCTGGTGCGGGGCCCGTTCCCGTGCGGGTGGAAGGGTGTCAGGCCTTCTGCTCGGCCTTGGCCTTCTCGTAGGCGGCGCGGACCTCGTCCATGTCGAGCTTCTCGACCTGGCCGATGAGATCGCTCAGGTCGCTCTCGCGCAGGGCGCCGGGCTGGGAGAAGACGGGCACGCCGTCGCGGTAGGCGACGATCGTGGGGATCGAGGTGACGCCGTACTGCGTGGCCAGCTGCTGCTGGTCCTCGGTGTCGACCTTGGCGAAGGTGATCTCCGGGTGCGCCTCGGAGGCCTTCTCGAAGATCGGGGCGAAGCGCTGGCACGGGACGCACCAGCCCGCCCAGAAGTCGATGAAGACGATGCCGTCCTTGACGGTCTCGTCGTGGTTGGCGGTCGTGAGAGTCGTGGTGGACATGCCCGGCTCAACGCCCGAAGGAGCCGTCGCATTCCCGGGGTCGTGACGGTGTGACGTGGTTCATGGAGGCCCTCGGCCCCCTCGGGCGCCGGTCGGTCGCGCTCGCGGCGCGGTCGCGGGACCCCCGCCCCCTGCGCGCGGGGACCCCGCCCTCAGGCGCCCTCGCCGGTGGGCACCACGCGCGGGTGGAGGTCCTCGGCGGGTGCCTCCCAGCGGTCGGCGTCCGCCCCGACCTGCCGGCCCGAGCGCAGGTCGCGCACCTCGTCCCCGTCGGCCCCGGGGAACCACACGAAGGGGATGCCGCGGCGGTCGGCGTGCTTGAGCTGCTTGCCGAACTTCGCCGCCGTCGGGGCGATCTCGGTGGGGATCCCGCGGGCACGCAGCCGGGAGGCCACCTGCTCGCTGCGGGCGCGCTCGTCCTCCGAGGAGACCGAGACCAGCACGCAGGTCGGGACGCCGCGCGTGGCGTGCGCGATGTCCGCCGACAGGATCCGCGAGACCAGGCGCGAGAGCCCGATCGACAGGCCCACCCCCGGGTAGGTGTGGCGGTTGTCGGCGGCCAGACGGTCGTAGCGGCCCCCGGAGCACACGGAGCCGAGCGCCGCATGTCCCTCGACGAACGTCTCGAAGACGGTGCCGGTGTAGTAGTCGAGACCGCGCGCGATCGAGAGGTCGGCGACACAGACGCCGGGCACCTCGGCGTTGACGCGGCGCACCACCTCCGAGAGCTCCGCGATCCCCTGCTCGACCTCCTCGCCGGTGCCGCCGAGCGCGCGCACACGATCGCCGAAGGTGCCGTCGTCCGTGACGATCCCCGCGAACCCCAGGCACGCCTGCGCCTGCTCCTCGGTGGCACCGGACTGCTCGCGCAGCAGCGTGGCGACCGCCTCGGGGCCGATCTTGGCCAGCTTGTCGATCGAGCGCAGCACGCCCTGGGTGTCCTCGAGCCCGATCGCGCGGAAGAACCCCTCGGACAGGCGACGGTTGTTGGCGTGGATGGTGAACCCGGGGATCGGCAGCGCCGCCAGGATCTCGGCCATGACGAGGGCGACCTCGGCCTCGATGTGCGCGGGCAGCACGTCCTGGCCGATCACGTCGAGGTCGGCCTGGTAGAACTCGCGGAACCGTCCGTCCTGGGGGCGCTCCCCGCGCCAGACCTTCTGGATCTGGTAGCGCCGGAACGGGAAGGCGAGGTCGTTCTGGTGCTCGAGCACGTAGCGCGCCAGAGGCACCGTGAGGTCGAAGTGCAGTCCCAGCTGGCGGTCCGGGTCGACGTGATCGGTCTCGCCGTCCTCGGCGTGCAGGCGCCGCAGCACGTAGACCTCCTTGTCGATCTCGCCCTTGCGCAGGAGCTGGCTCATCGGCTCGACGGCGCGCGTCTGGATGCCGGAGAACCCGTGCAGCTCGGCCACGCGGCGGAACGTGTCGATGACGTGCTGCTCGACGATCCTCCCGGCGGGCAGCCATTCGGGGAATCCGGACAGGACGGACGTCTTCGCCATCGCGGCGATCTCCTTGTCTCGCAGTGCGTGCGCTGGGTGATGGGGCCTGTCCATTATCCAGGTCCGCCCTCGGGTGCGCGGCGTCGGCACCGCGTGCCTCGTGCGAGCGGGTGTCCCTGTAGAGTTTTGCGGTGGCTGCCCGTGCCACCTCCCATGACGCCGCGTCCGCGGCAGTGCCCCGCCCCGCAGCGGGAACGACCGAAGGAGCTCTCCGTGAGCGAGTCCACGACCCCCTCCCCCAGCCCGGCCCCGCGTCCCACGCCGCCGCGACCCGGTGCGCCCCGTCCGGCGGCCCCCTCGCCCGCCGCTCTGGCCGGTCGTGCCACGCACGCCCCGCTCGTCCCGGTCGTCGCCCCGGACGCGGAGCACGACGAGGCCGAGGTCGCCGCCGCCCTGGCCTATGGCTCGGTCGACGAGGAGCGCACCATCGCCGTGCAGGACGGGACGCAGAAGCGGCCCCTGGGCACCGCGGACGAGGGCACCTCCGAGGAGGACGCCCTGCGTCCCTTCGCCCACGCCTACCTCGATCTGGTGTCGTTCCTGGACCTCTCCGAGCGCAAGCTCGCGGTCCCGGGCCTCAGCCAGGCCGAGCTCAACCGCATCCTCGAGCAGTTGCGCAAGCGCCTCAAGGACCCGCAGGTCGTCGGCGACGTCCCGGCCCTGCGCGCCCGCGCCGCGGAGCTGCGCGAGAAGGCCAAGGGCTTCATCCAGGAGATCGAGACCGAGCGCACCGCCGCCCGCGAGGCGGCGCTGGCCCGCCGCACCGAGTTCGTCGAATCGATCGAGGCGCTCGTGGCGACCGATCCCTCGCGGATCTCGTGGCGCAGCGCCGGCGAGACGATGCGCCAGATGGTGCCGACCTGGAAGCAGCTGCAGTCCGAGGACAAGAACCTCGACCGCGCCACCGAGGACGCCCTGTGGAAGCGGCTCTCCGCGGCCCGCGGCGCCTTCGACCGGGTCCGCAAGCAGTTCTTCTCGGGTCTGGACGAGCAGCATGCCGAGGCCGAGAAGGTCAAGGAGGCCCTCATCGTGCGCGCCGAGGCGCTGCGGGAGTCGACCGACTGGGGCCCGACCGTGCGCTCCTACCGTGAGCTGATGGACGAGTGGCGCGCCGCGCCGCGCGGGAACCGCCGCAAGGACGATGCCCAATGGGCACGCTTCAAGGCGGCCCAGGACACGTTCTTCACCGCCCGCAACGCCGACCTCGAGGCCTCCGACGCCGAGCAGCGGGAGAACCTGACCGTCAAGGAGGCCCTGCTCACCGAGGCCGAGGCGCTCGTCCCCGTCGAGGACGTCGAGCGCGCGGCCGCGGCCCTGCGCCGGGTCCAGGACCGCTGGGAGAGCGCGGGCAAGGTGCCGCGCGCGGACATCCGGCGCGTCGAGGACCGCCTCCACGCGGTCGAGCGGGCCGTCAAGCAGGCCGAGGACGCCGAGTGGCGCCGCACCGATCCCCGCACCCGGGAGCGCGTCCAGGGCGCGTCCTCGCAGCTGCACGCGGCGATCGCTGAGTACGAGGACGCCCTGGCCGCCGCCCGCGACAGCGGGGATCCCCGTCGCATCGACGAGGCCGAGAAGGCGCTGGCCGCCCGCCAGGAGTGGCTCGCCGTCATCGAGCGCTCCGCGCGCGACCTGGGCTGAGCCGAGCACGCACCCCCGACGACCCCGCCCCCGGAACCTCGGGGGCGGGGTCGTCCACATCTCGGGCCGCGGCATTGCTCCGGGCCCTCGCGATGGGCGAACCTCGGGCATGACTCTCGTCCGTGCGCCCCTCGTCTCCGCTCCGCGGGCGCTCCCGGCGCCCGCGGCACCGGAGCACCCGTGCAGGGTCTGGTCCGCGCACGCCGAGGATCTCGCCCTCGCGCTCGCGGCGGAGATCGCCGCGTGGCCGGAGAGCCCCGTGCAACGGCTCCTGGCGGCTCGCGGGCACCTGGTCCTGCTGCGCGAGGGCAGCTACGTCCCGGCGTCGGCCCTCGCCTCGATGGCGGCCCGTGCCGTGGTCATCGGCTGCGCCCTGGGGACGGCCCTGCGGGGGTCGTTCGTGATCGCCGGGCCGAGCGCCGCGTGGGTGCTCGCCGGGGGCCCGTGCCCGTCCCCCATCGCGCTGCTGAGCACCGCGCGTCCCGTCGTGCTGGCCGGGGTCGTCATGCGCCAGGCGCCGCTGCCCGCCCGAGACGTCGAGAGCATCGGCGGCTGTCCGCTGACCGTCCCCGAGCGGTCCGCGACGGACGCCCTGCGCTTCGAAGCGCTCCCGGAATGTGCGCTGAGCACGGTGCGGTCGCTGCGCGACGCCGGACTCCTGGACGACGAGGAGGTCGAGCGCCGATTGCGTCGCCTCGACGGGCACCCGCACGCGCGCCGGGCCCGGGAGCGGTGGTCCGTGATCCTCCGGGACGACGGCGCGTCGGACGAGCATGCCGGACGATCTCGTGCCGCCGGTCCGTGACCGAAGCCCGAGCCCCGAAGAACGCGCCGTCCACGGCACGGGCACGGTCCCCGTGCGAGGGCCTGCCACCGACCCGCGTCGGGACCGTGACCGGCGTCGGAGGTCAGAGGTGCGCCGCACCCGGTCCGACGGCGGCGGCGTCGACCCGCTTCCCGTCGGCGGTGACGCGGTATGCGTCGTAGACGCCCTCGACGCGCCGCACGGAGGCGAGCACGGCCTGCAGATGGGAGGGATCGGCCAGTTCGAAGGAGAAGTACGCCGAGGCCAGACGGTCCTTCTGGGACTGGCACGCCGCCGAGGACAGGTTCACGTGCTGCTCGGAGATCGCCAGCGCGAGATCTGTCAGCAGGCGGCTCCGGTCCAGCGCCTCGACCTTGATGTGCACGAGGTACGCGGCGGCGGTGCGCCCCGACCAGCGCACCGGCACGATCCGATCCGGCTGCTCGGCCTTCAGCTGCAGGGCGTTGGAGCACTCCGCGTGGTGCACGGAGATCCCCGAGCCGCGGGTGACGAAGCCGATCACCGGGTCCCCGGGGACGGGGGCGCAGCATCGGGCGAGCTTGACCCAGAGGTCGCTCTGGCCGTCGACGACGATCCCCTGGTCGGAATCGTCGATCCGCGGTCTCGGTCGTGAGCGCGCCTTGGACGGCAGGACCATCTCGGCGACGTCCTCGGCGGCCCCCTCGTCCCCGCCGAAGGAGGCGACCAGGCGTGCCGTGACGGCCTCGGCGCTGATGTGCCCCTCGCCGATCGCCGCGTACAGGCCGTCGACGTCCGGATAGTTGAGATCGGTCGCGACTGCCTGCACGGTGTCATGGGTCAGCAGGCGTCGCATCGGCAGGTTCTGCTTCCGCAGCGACTTCGAGAGCGCATCCTTGCCGCGCTCGAGGGCCTCCTCGCGCCGCTCCTTGGAGAACCACTGCCGGATCTTCGTGCGCGCCCGCTGGGAGGCCACGAAGCCCAGCCAGTCGCGGCTCGGGCCGGCCCCCGGGGCCTTGGACGTGAACACCTCGACGACGTCACCGGTCTGCAGCACCGATTCGAGCGAGACCAGGCGCCCGTTGACGCGGGCCCCCATCGTCCGGTGACCCACCTCGGTGTGCACCGAGTACGCGAAGTCCACGGGGGTCGCGCCCTGGGGCAGGGCGATCACGTCGCCCTTGGGCGTGAAGACGTAGACCTCCTGCGTGTTGATCTCGAACCGCAGGGATTCGAGGAACTCGCCGGAGTCGGCGGTGTCCTTCTGCCACTCCATGAGCTGGCGCAGCCACGCCATCTCCTGGTTCCCGGCGCGCGCCATCTCCCCGGGGCCCGACAGCGCCTTGTACTTCCAGTGCGCGGCCACGCCGTACTCGGCGCGGCGGTGCATCTCCTTGGTGCGGATCTGGATCTCGACCGGCTTGCCGGTGGGGCCGATCACCGTGGTGTGCAGCGACTGGTAGAGGTTGAACTTGGGCAGCGCGATGTAGTCCTTGAACCGCCCGGGCACCGGCGACCAGCGGGCGTGCAGGATCCCCAGCACGCCGTAGCAGTCGCGGACCGAGTCCACGAGCACGCGGATCCCCACGAGGTCGTAGATGTCGGCGAAGTCGCGGCCCCGCACGATCATCTTCTGGTAGATCGAGTAGTAGTGCTTGGGCCGCCCGCTCACCTCGGCCTTGATCCGGGCCTTGCGCAGGTCGTCGTTGATCTGCTCCGTGACGGTCGTGAGGTACTGGTCGCGGGCCGGGGCGTGCTGGGCCACGAGGGCGACGATCTCGTCGTACACCTTGGGGTACAGCGCTCGGAACGAGAGGTCCTCGAGCTCCCACTTCATGGTGTTCAGGCCGAGCCGGTGCGCGAGCGGGGCGTAGATCTCCAGCGTCTCCTTGGCCTTGCGCTCGGCGGAGGAGGCGGAGACGTACTTCCAGGTGCGGGCGTTGTGCAGGCGGTCGGCGAGCTTGATGAGCAGGACCCGGATGTCGCGGCTCATGGCCACGATCATCTTGCGCACGGTCTCGGCCTGCGCGGCCTCGCCGTAGGTCAGCTTGTCGAGCTTGGTGACCCCGTCGACCAGCTGGGCGATCTCGTCGCCGAACTCGTGGCGCAGGCGGTCCAGGGAGTAGTCGGTGTCCTCGACCGTGTCGTGCAGGAGCGCCGCGGCGAGGACCTCCTTGGGCGATCCGAGCTCGGCGAGGATCGTCGCGACCGACACGGGGTGGGTGATGTACGGATCGCCGCTCTTGCGGAACTGTCCGCGATGGGCGCGCTCGGCCACGTGGTAGGCGCGCTCGAGGAAGGCGATGTCCTCCCGGCCGTTGGTCTTGGCGACGGCCTGCAGCAGCGGTTCGAGGATCCGGTCCACGCCCGAGGAGCGCGCGCCGAAGAACCCGCGCCGGGATCGACGCCCCCATGAGGCCGGAGTGGCCGGGGTGGCCGGGGTCGCTCCGCCTGCGGCGGGGCGGGGCGCGACGGCGCTCTTCTCGGCATCGTCCATGACCGGGCCTCCCTTCGCAGGTGGCACAGTCTACTCAGCGAGGAGGGATGCACGGACCATCGTCCGTGCGCGCTGGGCGAACACCGCCGAGGCCCCGTCGCGGGTCTCGCGGACGGTCAGTTGGGGATGCTCCACACGGCGCTGGCGGGCAGGTCACCGAGCTTGTCGCGCCCGCCGAGACCCTGCAGCTCGATGAGGAACGAGGCCCCGAGGAGATCGGCGTCGAAGCTGCGGACCAGCTCGGCGGTCGCGGCGGCGGTGCCCCCGGTCGCGAGCAGGTCGTCGACGATCACGGTGCGAGCACCGGCGGGCAGTGCCCCGTCGGAGATCTCGACCGTCGCGGTGCCGTACTCGAGGCTGTAGGAGACGCTGCGCGGGAAGCCCGGGAGCTTGCCGGCCTTGCGGACCGGCACGAAGCCGGCCCCCAGCTCGTACGCGAGCGGCGCTCCGAGCACGAAGCCGCGCGCCTCGGTGCCCACGACGTACTCGACGTCGTCGGGCAGCAACGTGCACCAGTGCGCGATCACGGTGCGCAGGGCCACCGGGTCGCGCAGCAGCGGGGTGATGTCGCGGAACAGGATCCCCGGCTCGGGGAAGTCCGGGAAGTCGGTGATGTGCGAGGCCATGACGGCCTCGACCTCTGCGGCGCTGGGCCGCGGACGATCGGTGGACATGCGTGCCTCCCGGCGGGTCAGGAACGACGCCGACGACGCGTGCTGCGTCGGGGCTGCTGGCGGGCGGGCGCGGGGCCCGAGCCGGAACGGGCGAGGGGACGGGGCTTCACGGTCCCGTGATCGGTGTCGTCGGAGGCGTCGCCATCGACGTCGACGTCGACCTCGTCGTCCACGACAGCGGTCGCGGCCGATCGCGTGGCACCGGCACGGTCCGCGGTCCGGGCGGTGCGCCCGGTGACCTCGGCGTCGTGGGCGACGATCGCCGGCTCACGGCGCCGGAGGTCCACGAGGACGCCCGGGGCCACGAAGATCGACGAGTAGGTGCCGGCGAGGATCCCGACGAACAGCGACAGGGCGATGTCCTTGAGCGTGCCGGCACCCAGCACGAAGGCACCGATCACGAGGATCGACCCGACGGGCAGGAGGGCGACGACCGAGGTGTTGATGGAGCGCACCAGGGTCTGGTTCGCCGCCCGCTCCACGGCGTGCTCGTAGGTCCCGGGCATCGCTGGGATGTCGGCGGTGTTCTCGCGCACCTTGTCGAACACGACGACGGTGTCGTAGATCGAGTACCCGAGGATCGTCAGGAACCCGATGACGGTCGCCGGCGTGATCTCGAAGCCGACGGCGACGTACACGGCGGCCGTCAGCAGCATGTCGTGGACCAGCGCGACGAGCGCCGCGACCGACGCCTTGATGTTGCGGAAGTACACCGCCATGACCGTGCCCACGAGCACGAGGAAGACGAGGACCGCGCGCAGCGCCGTCCACGTGACGTCCGCGCCCCAGGTGGGCCCGATGAAGGAGCTCGACACCTGCTCGGTGGTGACCCCGTAGGCCGACGCGAGATCCCCGGCCAGGGAGCCCGTCTCGTCCGAGCTGAGCTGCTCGGTCTGGATCCGCAGGGAGGATCCGCCGAGCTGGGTGATCTTGGGCTCGTTGCCCGGGAGGTGCTCGCGCACGACGTCGCGGGCGAGGTCCTGGTCGGTGGTGGCGACGCCGGACACCTGGAACTCCGAGCCGCCCGTGAACTCGATGCCGAGGTTCGGGCCGCGCACCACCGCGATCGAGCCCAGGATGACGAGCACGGCGACGCTGATCAGGTACCAGGTGCGACGGCGGCTCACGATCGGGAGGGTCCTGACCCCTGAGTGGAGGTCGTTGCCCAGGCGCGAGAGGTTGATTCTCATCGGGTCTTCTCCTCGCCGTCCGTGTCGGTGCGGGTGTCCGGGGCGTCGCCGTCGTCACGATCGGTCGCGGGGCCGGCGGCATCGGTCCCGGGCCCGCCCGAGGTCGTCTCCGCCTCGCGGACGAGGCGTGCCTTGCGCGCGGCGAGGGACTCCCGCGGCTGCTCCTCGTCCTCGGCATCGCGACGCCGTCGCTCCTCGGTCGTCCGGACCCGTCCGCGGCCCGCATAGGCCGGGAGGTCCCGTCCCAGGGCGAGGGGATCCAGGCCGCTGAGCGGATGCCCCTTGCCGAAGAACCGTGTGCGCACGAGCGACTGCAGGAGCGGGTGGGTGAACAGGAACACGACGAGCAGGTCCAGCAGGGTCGTCAGCCCCAGCGTGAAGGCGAAGCCGCGCACGCTGCCGGTGGACAGCACGTACAGCACCACGGCGGCGATGATGTTGACGGTGTCCGAGGCGACGATCGTGCGTCGGGCGCGCGACCATCCGTGGTCGACGGCGCTGACGATCCCGCGGCCGTCGCGGATCTCGTCGCGAACACGTTCGAAGTACACGATGAACGAGTCCGCCGTGAACCCGATGGCGACGATCAGGCCGGCGACCCCGGCGAGCGAGAGGCGGTAGCCGATGTCCGGGATGTTGGACATCGTCGTGATGATCCCGTAGGCCAGCAGACCCATCACACCCAGGCTCGCGGTGGTGACGATCGCGAGCACGCGGTACTGGGCGATCGCGTAGAGGACCACGAGGACCAGGCCGATGAGACCGGCGATGAGGCCCTTCTCGAGCTGGTCCGAGCCCAGCGTCGCCGAGATCTGCTGCTCGGACTGCACGGTGAACTGCAGGGGCAGGGCGCCGAACCGGAGCTGGTCGGACAGCTGCTGGGCCTCGTCCTGGGTGAAGTCGCCCTCGATGGACGTCGAGGTGGTCGAGGGGCCCGTGACCTGGGGGGCGGAGATGACCTCGCTGTCCAGCACGATGGCGAGCTGATTGGTGGCGCCCTCGCCGCCGTACAGGGCCGTGGTCATCGCACCCCACTTGGGTGCGGCGTCCCCGGTGAACGACACGTTGACGACGTAGCCGCCGGTGGCCTGCCCCGTGGAGTTGGTCTGCGGGCCGACGCTGGAGTCCTGGATCCCGGTCCCCGTGATCACCTCGGGGCCCAGGAGGTACTTGGTCGTGCCGGGCTCGTCGCACAGGACCACCAGGTCGCTCGGCGCTGCGGCCTCGGCGTTCGCGGCCAGGGTCGTCCTGTCGGTGCAGCTCGACCCGAGGAAGATCTGCTGCGCCTCGGGGGTGAGCTGATCCGGCGACCACGCGGCGACGCCGCTGCTGGCGTCCGCTCCGCCGGCGGCGGAGGCTCCCTGTCCATCGGAGGCTCCGCCGGCATCGGAGGCGCCGGCCGTCCCCGCCGTTCCGCTCACCGAGGCGGTGGTGCTGGGCCCTCCCCCGCCGTCGGAGGCGGCGCCCGCATCCGAGGCCCCTCCGCCGTCCGAGGGCGCGCCCTCGCCGGCGCCCACCGCGAGGACGGGGCGGAAGGCCATGAGCGCGGTCTTCCTCAGGGCGTCGGACGTCTGCTGGTCGATGGTCCCGGGCACGTCGACGACGATGTTCGAGCCGCCCTGGATGCTGATCTCGGTCTCGGCGACGCCGAGGGCGTTGATCCGCTGCGACATGATCTGCCGCGCCTGCTCGAGGGTGGTGCTGTCGATCGGCTCGCCGGTGCGGGACTGCGCCTTGAGGATGACCTGCGTCCCGCCCTCGAGGTCCAGGGCGAGCTTGGGAGCGGGATCCCAGCCGCCCTTCCAGGTCCCCGCACCGATGCCGCCGCCGAGGACGAGCAGGATCAGGGCGATGACCGCCAGGGCTGTGCGACGTGCGGGCATGGTCGGGTCAGGTCCTCGAGGTGCGGGGTCGGGAGGGTGTCGGCGGGGCGCTGCGCCCCGGACCGGGGGACGTCAGCGGCGGTCGTCGTCGCGCGTGGTGACGCCGGGGATCCCGTCGCGCTCGGCCGTGGTGGGCTTCTCCTCCGGGACGTCGGCCTCGGCGAGCTCCGAGGCGTCGTCGGGGACCTCGGTGGAGGTCGGCTCGGCGAGACCGGCGATCGCGGCGCGGGCCCAGCGCAGCTGGGAGCCGTCCTCGGACTCGAGGACCACGGTGTCGCCGATCTCCTCGACGATCAGGCCGTAGAAGCCCGAGTGCGTCCGGACCTCCTCGCCGACGCCGATCTTGGCGATCTTCTCCTGCTGCTCGCGCTGGCGCTTCCGCTGGCGGCTGGACATGAGGAACATCGGGATCATCATGACGGCGAACAGGACGAGGAGCATGAGCATCGGGTCCATGTGGATCCTTTCGGCGGCGGGCACGCCGCGCGGATGCGGGGCCTCGGCCAAGGTCGGGGGGCGTCCTGCCGGTGCATGGACGCTCGGACTACCCCGCCACTGTACCCGGCCTCCCCTGGGAGCGGTCGGCGGCGCGGACGGGGGTGCGGCGGCTCACCCGCCGCTGCCGCGACCCGTCCCGCAGGGCGCCGGACCCGGGGACGGCGAGCGGTCGCCGCGGTCCGGGCGGCGCCCGGGACCGGCTGGGTGGCCCGATGCCTCAGAACCGACCGGCGGCCTGTCCATCACCCAGGGTGGCCTGCGGCGCCGCGATCCCGAGGTGCGCCCAGGTCGCGGGGGTGGCGATCCGGCCGCGCGGCGTGCGGGAGATCAGCCCCTCCCGGACGAGGAAGGGCTCGACCATCGTCTCGACGGTCTCCGTCTCCTCCCCCACGGCCACGGCGAGGGTCGACAGCCCCACGGGGCCCCCGCCGAAGCGTTCGCACAGGGCGCGCAGGACGGCCCGGTCCAGGCGGTCCAGGCCCGCCGGGTCCACCTCGTAGACCGCGAGCGCCGCATGGGCGGCCGCGAGGTCCACGGCGCCGCTGCCCCGCACCTCGGCCCAGTCGCGCACCCGTCGCAGCAGGCGGTTGGCGATCCGCGGGGTCCCGCGGGACCGGGAGGCGATCTCGGCGGCCGCGTCGTCGTGGACCTCGACGCCCAGGCGCGCCGCGGAGCGGGTCACGACGACGTGCAGCTCCTCGGGCCGGTAGTAGTCGAGGTGGGCGGTGAAGCCGAAGCGGTCGCGCAGCGGGGCCGGGAGGAGGCCGGCCCGGGTGGTGGCACCGACGGCCGTGAACGGCGGCAGCTCGAGGGGGATCGACGTGGCGCCGACCCCCTTGCCCACGATCACGTCGACGCGGAAATCCTCCATCGCCATGTACAGCATCTCCTCGGCAGGGCGCGCGAGGCGGTGGATCTCGTCGATGAACAGCACCTCCCCCTCCTCGAGGGAGGAGAGGATCGCGGCGAGATCCCCCGCGTGCTGCACGGCCGGCCCCGAGGTGATCCGCAGCGGCGCCGAGAGCTCAGCGGCGATGATCATGGCCAGCGTCGTCTTGCCCAGACCCGGCGGGCCCGACAGCAGCATGTGCTCGGGGGCCCTCCCCCGCGCGGCCGCGGCGTCGAGCACCAGGGAGAGCTGATCGCGGACCACCTGCTGGCCGACGAAGTCCTCGAGCCGTCGGGGCCGCAGCGCCGCCTCGGCCGCGCGTTCGAGGGCGCCGGCCTCCGCCTCGGTGACCGCGCGGTCGCGCGCGGGGCCGCCTCCTGCCACCTCGTCCAGACCGCTCTCGAAGGCCGAGCCGTCCGCGGGGACGCCGGGGCCGGGCGTCATCGGGTCCCGCCGAGGGAGCGCAGGGCCGTGCGCAGGATTGTCCCCGGATCGCCCTCGCCGGCCGCGACGGCACGATCCACGGCCGCCCCGGCGGCCTTCTCGGGCCAGCCGAGACCCACGAGCGCCTCGATCACGTCGGCGGCGGGTCCGCTCGGGGCGCCGTCGCCCGATGCGGAGGCCGTCGGGTCCGCTCCGACCGGGGTGCTCGCAGGTCCCAGCCGGTCCTTGAGCTCGAGCACCATCCGCTGGGCCACCTTCGGCCCGATCCCGGGGGTGCGGGCGATCGCCTTCGTGTCCTCGTCCGCGACCGCGCGCCGCAGGTCGTCCGGGGAGAGGACGGCGAGGACGGCCAGGGCGATCCGGGGCCCGATGCCCGAGACCGACTGCACGATCCGGAAGGTCTCGGTCTCCTCGCGGCGCGGGAAGCCGAACAGGGTCAGGGAGTCCTCGCGCACCACCAGCTCGGTGTGCATGGTCAGCTCCTGCCCGTGCCGGGCGTGGGCGAGGGCCTGGGGGGTCGTGCGGACGGCGAAGCCCACGCCGCCCACGTCGAGCACGAGGGCGTCGAGGGAGATGGCGCTGACGCGTCCGGTCAGGGTCGAGATCACGGGGGCCAGCCTAGAACAGGTGTTCGATCAGGAGCGGGAGGTGGAGGTGTCGCGGGCGCGCCGCGCGGAGCGCTCGGCATCGGCCCACACGGTCTGGGCGCTCGTGCGCGCCCCGCCGGAGGAGTCCAGGCGCACGGGCCCGGGTCCCCGCCACAGCTGGGTCAGGGCGATCGCGAGTGCATCGGCGGCATCGGCCGGCCGCGGCGGGCCGGGGAGCCCCAGCAGGCGCACCAGCATCGCCTGGATCTGCTTCTTGTCGGCCCGGCCGCTGCCGGTCACGGCGGCCTTGACCTCGCTGGGGGTGTGCATGGCGATGGGGATGCCTCGCTCGGCGGCCAGCAGGATCGCGATCCCGGAGACCTGGGCGGTGCCCATGACCGTCGGCGTGTTGTTCTGGCTGAACACCCGCTCGACGGCCACGACGTCCGGGGCGTGCCGTTCGATGACCTCCCGCAGCCCTCCGGAGATCCGCAGGAGGCGCCGGTCGATCCCGTCGTCGGGGTCCGAGCGGATCACGCCGACGTCGACCAGGTGCGCGCCGCGCCCGGCACCGGCGTCCAGGACGCCGATCCCGCAGCGGGTGAGCCCGGGATCCACGCCCAGCACGCGCAGGCTCATCGGTGCCCGTTCAGTCCTCGGCGTCGAGCTGCGCGGCGACGTCGTCGGGGATGTCGACGTTGGTGTAGACGTTCTGCACGTCGTCGGCGTCCTCGAGGGCGTCGACCAGGCGCAGCACCTTCTGGGCGCCGTCGAGGTCGACGGCCACGCGCATGTCCGGCACGAACTGCGCCTCGGCGCTGTCGTAGTCGATCCCCGCCTGCTGCAGGGCGGTGCGGACCGCCACCACGTCGGAGGCCTCGGAGATGATCTCGAAGACGTCGCCCTCGTCGTTGATCTCCTCGGCGCCGGCGTCGAGGACCACCTCGAGCAGACCGTCCTCGGTCTGGCCCTCCCGGGGAAGGGTCACCACGCCCTTGCGGGCGAACAGGTAGGAGACCGAGCCCGAATCGGCCATGTTGCCGCCGTTGCGGCTGAAGGCCACGCGGACCTCGGAGACTGCCCGGTTCTTGTTGTCGGTGAGGCACTCGACGAGGACGGCCACGCCGCCGGGCGCGTACCCCTCGTACATGAGCGTCAGGTACTCCGCGCCGCCCGCCTCCAGGCCCCCGCCGCGCTTGACGGCACGGTCGATGTTGTCGTTGGGGACCGAGGACTTCTTGGCCTTCTGGATCGCGTCGAACAACGTCGGGTTGCCCGACGTGTCAGGACCGCCCGTCCGCGCGGCGACCTCGATGTTCTTGATGAGCTTGGCGAACAGGTTGGCGCGCTTCGCGTCGATCGCGGCCTTCTTGTGCTTGGTCGTCGCCCACTTGGAATGACCCGACATTGACCCTCCTTCGATGATGGCTGATCCATTGTACGAGCCGCCGTCGCCGTGCTCTGCGCCTCAGGCGGCAGGGACCCGCGCGACGGGGCGGGAGACGGCCCCCAGCAGGCGACGGTCCGCGGTGATCCGGGCCAGGAGCTCCCGCTCCTGGGCGCGCAGCTTCTCCGAGGGCCGGGCGTGCACGGCGCTGTTGCGGTGCAGGGCGAGCTCGACCGCCGCCTGGATCCAGTCGCGCATGGCCATGCGGGCGATGGCGCCGCGACGTCCGGCCCAGCGCAGCGCCTTGCCGCGTCGGCGCATCGAGACCAGCATGTGCACCTCGGCGGGGGTGAACCAGCCGGCGCGCCCGTAGTCCCCCAGACGCCGACGGATCACGCGCCGCTCACGCCATCGCAGCCCGACGACGAGCGCCGCGAGGATCACGAAGATCGGCACCTGCACACTCGCGTAGTACACGAGGAAGGAGCGCAGCGGAGCCTCGGGATCCACCTCGAGGAGGGAGGCTGCCCCGTTCCACAGGGCGTGCAGCATCATCCCGAGGCCGAGCCCCCCGGCGCCGAGCCCGACGTAGAGCAGGAGCGAGCGGCGTTCGGCGGCGATGCCGATGCCGAGCCCGCACAGCGCCGTGAAGCTCACGTGCGCGAAGGGCGAGAGGAGCCCACGCAGGATGAAGGTCTGCCAGAACACCGACGCCTCCCCCGCCGCCTGCGCCTGGAGGAACGAGTTCCCGAAGTAGAGGATGTTCTCGGTGAAGGCGAAGCCGCCCGCCATGAGGGCGGCGTAGACGACGCCGTCGAGAGGTCCGGCGATGAACCGGCGGCCGAAGAGCAGCAGCACCAGCAGCCCCGCGGACTTCATCGACTCCTCGACCACGGGCGCCTGGACGACGGTGTTCAGGAACGTCGCGACGGACTCCTCCGTGACGTCGGCCAGCAGGATGCCCTGGAAGCGCTCACCCAGGAACAGGGTCAGCGCGACCGAGGCCGCCGCACCCCAGGCAAAGGCGAAGACGAGGGTCACCCGGGGCTGGGGGGTGTACCGGTCCAGCCACCACACCACCAGCAGGACCAGCGAGACGGGGACCAGCGCCGCGGTGAGGGCCACGAGCGAGGTGCCCACGCCCATCGGCCCGATCGCCCGGACGTAGACGATCACGGCGAGGACCACGAGCACGGTGAAGGCGAGGGACCACAGGAGTCGCCGCAGCCAGCGCCGCGGGGGCTTGCGCGGACGGGGACCGGAGCCCTCGCCGAGTCGTCCCGGGCCGCGCGGATCCGAGCGCGCGAGATCGTAGCCATAGGCGTCGGGCGCGCGCCCCACGGGTGTCATGGTCATGAAGTCCCCTCCTCCGCCGCGGCGGCCCGTGCCTGCCGTCGGACCTCGGTCATCCGCTGCTGCACGGTCCAGGCGCTGCCCGCGACGAGCACGGCGAGCGCGACGAGCAGGGCCCAGGGTCCCACGAAACCGGCCACGAGGGCGCCGGCGAGCAGCACCACGAAGCGATCGGCGCGCTCCATGAGGCCGACATCGGCGGTCATCCCGAGGGACTGCGCGCGCGCCTTGGCGTAGCTGATGGCGGCGCCGAGGACGACGGCGACGAGCGCGAGGACCCCGCACGCGATGTGCAGGGGCGTGCGATCGGCGACCGCGAGGAAGTGGATGCACAGGGATCCGAGGACCACGCCGTCGGCGATCCGGTCCAGCGTCGAGTCGAGGAAGGCGCCCCAGTCGCTCGCGGTCCCCGTCAGGCGCGCCACCAGCCCGTCGAGGCTGTCCAGCAGCAGCACCAGGGCCAGCACGACGGAGCCGAGCACGAAGTGGCCGGGGATCAGCAGCACGAGCGCCGCGAGGCACGTCAGGATGGTCCCGCCCCAGGTCAGGGCATCCGGGGGGACCCGCCAGCGGGTCAGCAGCCGCGCGAGCGGGGTGAAGGCCGTGCCGATCCCGGCGCGCGCGTCGCGTCCGAGCATCAGGCCGCGGGACCGGCGGCGGTCGGGCCGTCCGTCCCCGACGTGCCCTGCGGTGCCGGCCAGGCCTCGGCGTAGAGCCGACGGGTGTCGGCCAGCAGGATCGGCAGCGCCTTGGTGCGGCCGATGATCGGCAGGAAGTTCGCATCGCCCTGCCAGCGGGGCACGACGTGCTGGTGCAGGTGGGCGGCGATCCCGGCCCCGGCCACCTCGCCCTGGTTCATGCCCAGGTTGAACCCCGCGGGGTGGGAGACCTCCCGGATCACGCGCATCGCGGTGCGGGTGAGCTCGGCGACCTCGAGCACCTCGTCCTCGGTGAGGTCGGTGTAGTCGGCGACGTGGCGGTACGGGCACACGAGCAGGTGGCCGCTGTTGTACGGGAAGAGGTTCAGGATCACGAAGGCGACCCGTCCGCGATGGATGATCAGGGCGTCCTCGTCCTCGCGTCCCGGGGCCGTGCAGAAGGGGCACTGCCCGGCGTCCTGCGGGTCCTCGGGACGGCTGTCCCCGAGGATGTAGGCCATCCGGTGCGGCGTCCAGAGGCGCTGCAGGCCGTCGGGGTCCCCCGCGAAGGTGCCGGTGTCCTCGACCGGGACGCCGGATCCCGGCGCGCCGTCGCGGCGCGCCGGGTCCGACGTCCCGGTGTGCGGCTCGGTCACACCTGCACCTTGTCGCGGATGGAGGCCACGATCCGCTCGACGGCCTCGTCGACGGGGATCCCGTTGTCCTGGCTGCCGTCGCGGAACCGGAAGGAGACCGCGCCGTTGTCCTGGTCCTCGCCGCCGGCGATCAGCAGGTAGGGGACCTTCTCCTTGGTGTGGGTGCGGATCTTCTTGGGCATGCGGTCGTCCGAGGTGTCCACCTCGACGCGCACGCCGCGCGCCCGCAGCTTCGCGGCGACCTCCTCGAGGTAGGGCGCGTACTCCGAGGCCACGGGGATCCCGACGACCTGCACGGGCGCCAGCCACACCGGGAAAGCCCCCGCGTAGTGCTCGAGGAGCACCCCGAAGAACCGCTCGATCGAGCCGAACAGCGCGCGGTGGATCATCACCGGGCGCTGCCGGGTGCCGTCCGAGGCGGTGTACTCGAGCTCGAAGAGCTCGGGCTCGAAGAAGTCGAGCTGGATGGTGGAGAGCTGCCAGGTGCGGCCGATCGCGTCCTTGGCCTGGACGGAGATCTTCGGGCCGTAGAAGGCGGCGCCGCCGGGATCCGGCACGAGGTCCAGGCCCGAGGCCGTCGCGACCTCCTCGAGGGTGCGGGTGGCCTCCTCCCAGGTCGTCTCGTCGCCCACGGACTTCTCGGGGTCCCGGGTGGACAGCTCGAGGTAGAAGTCGTCCAGCCCGTAGTCGCGCAGGAGGTCCAGGACGAACCCGAGCAGGCTCGTGAGCTCGTCCTTCATCTGCTCGCGGGTGGTGTAGATGTGGGCGTCGTCCTGGGTGAAGCCGCGCGCGCGGGTGAGCCCGTGGACCACGCCCGACTTCTCGTAGCGGTAGACGCTGCCGAACTCGAACAGTCGCAGCGGCAGCTCGCGGTACGAGCGTCCGCGGGAGCGGTAGACGAGGTTGTGCATCGGGCAGTTCATGGGCTTGAGGTAGTAGTCCTGGCCCTGCTTGGTGACGTTGCCGTCCGCGTCGACCTCCTCGTCCACGTGCATCGGGGGGTACATGCCGTCGGCGTACCACTGAAGATGCTTGGAGGTCTCGAAGAGGTTCTTCTTGGTGATGTGCGGGGTCGAGACGAAGGAGTAGCCGGCCTCGACGTGGCGGCGGCGGGAGTAGTCCTCCATCTCCATCTTGACCATCGCGCCCTTGGGATGGAACACCGGCAGACCGGAGCCGATCTCCTCGGGGAAGGAGAAGAGGTCCAGCTCCGCGCCGAGGCGTCGGTGATCGCGCTTCTCCGCCTCGGCGAGGCGCTCCTGGTAGGCGCGCAGCTCGTCCTTGGTGGGCCAGGCGGTGCCGTAGATCCGCTGCAGCATCGGGTTCTTCTCAGTGCCGCGCCAGTACGCGGCGGCGCTGCGGGTCAGCGCGAAGCCGTTGCCGATCAGCTTGGTCGTGGGCAGGTGGGGTCCGCGGCAGAGGTCGGTCCAGACCACGTCGCCGGTGCGCCGTACGTTGTCGTACATCGTGAGGCCGCCCGCGCCGACCTCGACCGAGGCGCCCTCGCCGGCATCCGCGGCGCTGGACTTCAGGCCGATCAGCTCGAGCTTGTAGGGCTCCCCGGCCTCCTCGAGGCGGGCCTCGTCGTCGCTGACCTCGCGGCGCACGAAGCGCTGCCCCTCCTTGACGATCCGCGCCATGGTCTTCTCGAGCTGCTTGAGGTCCTCCGGGGTGAAGGGCACCTCGACGTCGAAGTCGTAGTAGAAGCCGTCGGTGATGGGCGGGCCGATGCCGAGCTTCGCCTCGGGGTTGACCTGCTGCACGGCCTGGGCCAGCACGTGGGCGGCGCTGTGGCGGAGGATCGCCAGGCCGTCGGCGCTGGAGATGTCGACGCCCTGGACGCTCTGGCCCGCGGTGACCGTGGTCGCGAGGTCCCGCAGCTCGCCGTCGATGCGCAGCGCGACGACCGAGGGGGTGGTCGCGAAGAGCTCGGTGCCCGTGGTCCCCTCCTCGATCTGCTGCTGGTTGCCGTCGAGGGTGATGTCGTGCTGAGCCACGGGGGTCTCTCCTAGGGTTCGCGGATGGACCGGCCTACCGTGCCGGACCCGCGGTCCATCGTAGTGGCGCGCCCGGTCCCGGGGCACCGCGGTGTCGGGCCGTGCCGTGACGTTCCGGGCGGCCACAGGCCGTGGCGCCCGCGACGATCGGTCCCACGCCCGCTCCGGGGAGCCCGACCCTCACGCATCTCGGCACGGCGTGCGCCACGCGGCACCCGCGGACGGCCTACGCTTCGGCCGGGACCCACTCGATCGAGGAGCATCCATGGCGCACATCCGTGCCTATCCGTTCATCCACCACTTCCTGGGCACGCCCACGGACTTCGTGGTCCACCTGGACGGCGGCACCGTGCGCCACCAGGGCGTGGGCCAGTCGTTCTGGTACTCCCCCCGCAGCTCCGTGCTCAGCGAGGTCCCCGCCGGGGACCAGGAGCTGCCGATCCTCCTGCACGCCGTGACCCGCGATCATCAGGACGTCACCGTCCAGCTCGCCATCACCTACAGGTTCGGCGATCCTGCGCTGGCCGCGGCCAGGCTCGACTTCGCCCTCGACGCGCGAGGCGCCGCGTCCGCAGGGGGCCGGGAGCAGGTCGCCACGATCCTGACCCAGCTCGCCCAGGCGGGCACCGGCGACCTGGTCGCCGGCGGCGAGCTCGCCGCGGTGCTGTCGGCCGGCACCGCCCCGGTGCGGGCCGCCCTGGCCCCGCTCCTGACGGAGGACCCCCGCCTCCACGAGATGGGCATCGCCGTCGTGGGCGTCCAGGCCCTGCGCGTGCGCCCGGACGCCGACATGGAGAAGGCCCTGCAGACGCCCGTGCGCGAGCGGGCGCAGACCGAGGCGGATCGGGCGGCCTACGAACGCCGCGCCCTCGCGGTCGAGCGGGAGCGGACGATCTCCGAGAACGAGCTGGAGTCCCGGATCGAGCTGGCCCGGCGCCGCGAGCAGCTCGTCGCCCAGGAGGGCAGCAATGCCCGGCGCGAGGCGGAGGAGAGCGCGGCCGCGCGACTCATCGAGGCGCGCGCCGCCGCCGAGCGCGCGGCCATCGAGGCCTCCGCGGAGGCCGAGCGGGTCCGCGGGCTCGGCGAGGCCCAGGCGGCACGGGACGCCGCCGCGATGGACGTCGTCCGCGACGTCGACCCGGGCCTGCTGCACGCGCTCGCCCTGCGCGACGCGGCGCAGAACCTGCCCGATCTCGATGCGCTGACGATCACCCCGGACCTCATCGGCGGGGCGCTGGCGCACCTCGGGTCGGCGCGGGCGTCCGGAGCCGCGCGCTCGTGACGACGCCCCGTGTCGTCCTGGTGCGCCGGCGCACGGAGCTCGAGGACCTCCTGGACCGCCATGGGACGCGCGGCCAGGCCGAGTTCTTCCTCCGCACACGGGGACGACGGCTCGACGACGTCCAGGCGGCCCACGATGCGCTCGCCGACGCGCTGTCCACGGTCCTGCGCGCCGTGCCCTCCCCGTGGAGCCGCGCCGAGGTCGAGCGCGCGGATCTCGACCGTTTCCTCTTCGGACCCGGCGACGTGGTGGTGGTCGTCGGACGCGACGGCCTGGTGGCCAACGCCGCGAAGTACCTCGTCGACCAGCCCGTGGTGGGCGTGGATCCGGAGCCCGGCCGCAATCCCGGCGTGCTCGTGCCCTTCTCCTCGGCAGGTGCGGCGGCTCTCCTGATCGCGCTCGAGGACCCAGAGGGCGACGACCGGCGCGTGCACGCGCTGGTCACGCGGGATCTGACGACGGTGCGCGCGCGGACGGACGACGGCCAGGAGCTCACGGCGCTCAACGAGATCTTCGTGGGGCATCCCTCGCACCAGAGCGCGCGCTACCTCCTGGATCCTGGCCTCGGCGTCCGCTCGCGGGCCGAACGGCAGTCGTCCTCGGGCGTGGTCGTCTCCACCGGCACCGGGGCGACGGGCTGGAGCGCCTCGATCACGGCGGACCGGGGCCGGGGCGCCGTGCCCGAGCCGACCGATCCGCTCCTGGCCTGGGCGGTCCGCGAGGCGTGGCCCTCCCCGCTGACGGGACGGGAGCTGACCCAGGGCACGCTGGACGTCGACGGCCCGCCCCTGCGTCTGATCGTCGAGTCGGACGAGCTGGTGGTGTTCGGCGACGGCATGGAGGGCGATCGCCTGCGGATCGGCTGGGGCCAGGAGGTCGTCGTGTCCGTCGGACCCCGCGCACTGCGACTCGTCGCCCCGACGGGTCGTGCCCGGCGCTGAGGATCCGGGATCGACGAAGGCCCCGGCGCTGGTGCGCCGGGGCCTTCGTGGTGGTGGGCGATACTGGGATCGAACCAGTGACCTCTTCCGTGTCAGGGAAGCGCGCTACCGCTGCGCCAATCGCCCCTACGAGGTGGGTACGGGATTCGAACCCGTGTACACGGCTTTGCAGGCCGTTGCCTCGCCTCTCGGCCAACCCACCGTGGAACCCCGGGATCCGGTGGTGCCGAGCTCTGTGACCCGGCACCACCGACGTTCCCGAGCGGACGACGGGACTCGAACCCGCGACCCTCACCTTGGCAAGGTGATGCTCTACCAACTGAGCCACGTCCGCATGAAGAACCCGGAGGTTCCTCGTGGGCGATACTGGGATCGAACCAGTGACCTCTTCCGTGTGAAGGAAGCGCGCTACCCCTGCGCCAATCGCCCGTCTGCGTCCCGCCGTCAGCAGGACCTCACAGAGATTACACGATGCGGGCCCGCGGGCCCGCATCGGCGCCGTGTGACCTGGACCATGGGGTCAGGGCCCGGGCCCTCCGCGCGCACCGGCCCGGACCCCCGGTGATCTGCGGCACCTCGCCCCCCGCCGGTTTGCGCGGCACGCTCGGGGCCGCGTACTGTCGTCCCTCGTCGGCATCGCCGATCAGCGGACGTGGCTCAGTTGGTAGAGCATCACCTTGCCAAGGTGAGGGTCGCGGGTTCGAGTCCCGTCGTCCGCTCGCTGAGAACACCGCATCCCGGTGGGTTGGCCGAGAGGCGAGGCAACGGCCTGCAAAGCCGTGTACACGGGTTCGAATCCCGTACCCACCTCGCACGACCGGGCATCCGGTCAGCATCGGGCGATTGGCGCAGCGGTAGCGCGCTTCCCTGACACGGAAGAGGTCACTGGTTCGATCCCAGTATCGCCCACCACCACGAGAGCCCCACCCGTCCAGGGTCGGGGCTCTTGTCGTCCCGGCGTGAGATACCGCCCGCACGCCCGCCCAGGCGGGCAGGGCCCGTGCCCGTATCCTGGGTGCATGCAGATCTGGCCCGGCCACTCCTATCCCCTCGGTGCGACCTTCAACGGTTCCGGCACCAACTTCGCCCTCTTCTCGGAGGTCGCGACGGCCGTCGACCTCTGCCTGATCGCCGACGACGGCACCGAGACCACGATCCCGGTCGACGAGGTCGACGGGCACGTGTGGCACATCTACCTCCCCAGCGTCCAGCCCGGCCAGCGCTACGGCTACCGCGTGCACGGCCCCTACGCCCCCGAGAAGGGCCAGCGCTGCGATGCCTCCAAGCTGCTGCTGGATCCCTACGCCAAGTCGATCGAGGGCATGGCCACCAACCATCCCTCGCTCTACAGCTACGACTTCGAGGACCCGACCCGCCGCAACGAGGAGAACTCCGCGGCGCACACGATGCACTCGATCGTCGTCTCCCCCTACTTCGACTGGGGCAACGACCATCCGCCGGCGCACGACTACCACGACACCGTCATCTACGAGGCGCACGTCAAGGGCCTGACCATGACCCACCCCGGGATCGATCCCTCGATCCGCGGCACCTACGTGGCGATGGGGCACCCGGTGATCATCGCGCACCTGAAGTCGCTCGGCGTGACAGGCGTCGAGCTCATGCCCGTCCACCAGTTCGTCCAGGACGGTCACCTCCAGGAGAAGGGCCTGCGCAACTACTGGGGCTACAACACCATCGGCTTCTTCGCCCCGCACAACGAGTACGCCTACGCCGGGCAGCGCGGCCAGCAGGTCCAGGAGTTCAAGCAGATGGTCAAGAACCTCCACGAGGCCGGGATCGAGGTGATCCTCGACGTGGTCTACAACCACACCGCCGAGGGCAACCAGCTGGGCCCCACCCTGTGCTTCCGCGGGATCGACAACGCCGCCTACTACCGCCTCGTGGACGACGACAGGGCCCACTACTACGACACCACGGGCACCGGGAACTCGCTGCTCATGCGCACCCCGCACGTCCTGCAGCTGATCATGGACTCCCTGCGCTACTGGGTCACCGAGATGCACGTCGACGGCTTCCGCTTCGACCTCGCCTCGACGCTGGCCCGCGAGCTGCACGAGGTGGACCGGCTCTCGGCCTTCTTCGACATCATCCAGCAGGATCCGGTCATCTCCCAGGTCAAGCTGATCGCCGAGCCCTGGGACCTCGGCGAGGGCGGCTACCAGGTGGGCGGGTTCCCGCCCCTGTGGTCGGAGTGGAACGGCCGCTATCGCGACACGGTGCGCGACTTCCAGCGCAGCGAGCCCGGGATCCTCGCCGAGTTCTCCTCGCGCCTGGCCGGCTCCTCGGACCTCTACCAGCACTCCGGTCGCACGCCGATCGCCTCGATCAACTTCGTCACGGCGCACGACGGCTTCACGATGCGCGACCTCGTCTCCTACAACGAGCGCCACAACGAGGCGAACCTGGAGGGCGGCAAGGACGGCGAGAGCCACAACCGCTCGTGGAACTCCGGCGTCGAGGGTCCCTCGGAGGATCCCTCGATCCGGGAGCTGCGGCTGCGTCGCGCCAAGAACTTCATGGCCACGCTGCTGCTGTCCCAGGGTGTGCCGATGATCCTGCACGGCGACGAGCTGGGACGCACCCAGCAGGGCAACAACAACACCTACTGCCAGGACGACGAGCTCTCCTGGATGGATTGGGACCTCGACGCCGATCAGCAGGCGATGCTCGACTTCACGCGGTCGATGATCGCCCTGCGGCGGGCCCATCCCATCTTCCGGCGTCGCCGGTTCCTGCAGGGGCAGGTGCCCGAGGGATCCTCGACCTCGATCCCGGACGTGGTCTGGATGGGCACGGACGGCGCGCCGATGCGGGACGGCGAGTGGCACGACTCCCTCAACAAGTGCCTCACCGTGTTCCTGAACGGCTCGGCGATCCCGGAGCCCGACGAGCGTGGCCAGCGGATCGTCGACGACTCCGCGCTGATCCTGTTCAACGGCTCGGGCAACGGCGTGGACTTCACCGTCCCGCCCGCCGAGTACGGGGAGTCCTGGGTCGTCGTGGCGGGCACCGAGGCCGGGATCACGACCGGTCAGGTCGTCGAACCCGGCACGGTGCTGACCCGGCTGGAGTACTCGGTGCTGGTCCTGGGACGGTCCCACATCGAACCGGTCCGCGAGGTCCCCGGGGCCCACGCCCCCGCCGACTCGATCGGCGCCGCCGTCGAGACCGCCCGGGCGCAGGATCCCGAGACCGCCCCGGCACCGCCCGAGGGCGAGCCCGCCCCCGTGCTCGAGGACTCCGCGTCCACCACTCGTCCAGCGTCCGCGGCACGCCGCGGGAAGACGTCCCCCGAGGAGCCCACCGCGTCATGACCGCCACCGCGCCCACCAGCACGTACCGACTGCAGTTCCATGCGGACTTCACCTTCGACGATGCGGTGGGCGTGGTGCCCTACCTGGCCCGCCTGGGGGTCGGGCACCTGTTCTGCTCCCCCGTGCTGCAGGCGGCGCCCGGCTCCCGCCACGGCTACGACGTCGTGGACCACTCCCGGATCAGCGACGAGTGCGGCGGCCAGGACGGTCTGCGCCGCCTGGCCGACGCCGCCCACGAGCACGGCCTGGGACTGATCGTCGACGTCGTCCCCAACCACATGGCGATCCCCACGCCCATCTGGCACAACCGTGCCCTGTGGGACGTGCTCGCCCAGGGCCCCGCTTCCGAGTTCGCCGACTGGTTCGACCTCGACGCGAGCGCCGAGCGGTCGATCCTGGTGCCGGTGCTCGGCAGGCCGCTGGGGCAGGTGCTCGCGGACGGCGAGATCACCCTCGACGAGATCGACGTGCCCGGCCCGGACGGCGAGGTGCGGCCCACACGGGTGGTGCGCTACTTCGACCACGTGCTGCCGGTCGCCGCGGGCACAGAGAGCCTCGGCATCGCCGACCTCCTCGAGCGGCAGTGGTACCGCCTGGCCTACTGGAAGGTCGCCGACGACGAGCTGAACTACCGGCGGTTCTTCGACGTGGACACCCTCGCGGCGCTGCGCGTCGAGGACCCGCTCGTCTTCGAGGCGACCCATCGCCTGCTCCTCGCGCTCCACGAGGAGGGCGTCATCGACGGCTACCGGATCGACCACCCCGACGGCCTCGCCGATCCGCGCGGCTACCTCGACGATCTCGCGGCCGCCACCGACGGCGCCTGGACGGTCGTCGAGAAGGTCCTCGAGGGCGAGGAGCAGCTCCCGGCCGACTTCGCATGCGCCGGGACCACCGGCTACGACGCCCTCTGGCGGGTCGGCGGGCTGTTCCAGGACGGCCGCGGCGCCTCGGCGCTGACCCAGCTGTGGCAGCGCACCACCGGGGACCTCCGTCCCTTCGAGGAGATCGCCGCGGAATCCACCGCCCTCGTCGTCACCACGAGCCTGTGGGCCGAGATCGAGCGCCTCACCGCGCTCGTGCACCGGATCTGCGCCGAGGACATCCGGCTGCGGGACACCACGCGCCGCAACATCCAACGGGCGATCGTCGCGCTGCTGGAGTCGATGGACCGCTACCGCGCCTACATCGTCCCGGGCGAGAAGGCCCCCCGGGCCCAGCACGAGGTCATCGACGAGGCCGCCGAGCGTGCACGCCCCGGCTTCGGGGAGGACGCCGATGCCCTGCAGACCCTCGACCTCGTCGTGGCGCTCGCCTGCGGGGACGAGGTCGGCAGCGCCGGGCGCACCGCCTCCCCCGACCGCGCGGAGTTCATCGTCCGCTTCGCCCAGACCTGCGGCCCCGTCCACGCCAAGGGGCTCGAGGACACCGCGTTCTACCGCTACCAGCGGTTCATCGCCGTCAACGAGGTGGGGGCCGACCCCGATCGGATCGGTGTCGAGCCCGATGAGCTGCACGACCACTGCGCGCGGATGCTGCGCACCTTCCCCGACGCGATGACGACCCTGTCCACGCACGACACCAAGCGCAGCGAGGACGTCCGGGCCCGCCTGGCGGTGCTCACCGAGCAGCCCGAGGAGTGGGCGCTGACCGTCCGGGCCCTGCGCGAGGCCTCGGCCGCGACCCGCGGCGAGCACGTCGATGCCGCGACCGAGCTCCTGCTGTGGCAGACCCTCGTGGGCACCTGGGACCTGCCGGGGGCGCGCCGTGAGCGGATCACGGCCGAGCGTCTGACGGGCTACCTCACCAAGGCGGTCCGGGAGGCCAAGGTCCACACGACGTGGACCGCCCCGGACGAGGAGTACGAGGGCGAGGTGCTCGCCCTGGCCACCTGGGCGCTGGCCGCGCCCGAGATCGCCGAGATCCTCGAGGACTGGACCCGTCGCACGGCGGGCGCCCAGCGCGCCGCGATCCTCGGGCAGAAGCTCGTCCAGCTGACCATGCCGGGCGTCCCGGACGTCTACCAGGGCAACGAGACCACCGACTTCTCCCTCGTGGATCCGGACAACCGTCGTCCCGTGGACCACGTCGCGCACGCCGCGCGGCTGGACCGGATGATCGAGGGTGCACGGCCCGACGGGATCGCCGACGAGAAGCTCTGGCTCACCCACCACGCGCTCGGCCTGCGGGCCGAGCGCCCCGAGGTCTTCCGCGGACGCACCGCCGCCTACACCCCCGTCGCGACGACGACGGGCCACGCCGTCGCCTTCGCCCGCGGCACCGGGGAGGAGCCCCCCGTGGTGGTCGCCGTCGCGACCCGCTTCGGCGCGGGCCTCGCGCAGCGCGGCGGGTGGGGCGAGAACGCCGTCGTGCTGCCCGAGGGCACCTGGACCGACGTCCTGACGGGTCGGGAGCTCGCGGGCGGCCCGGTGCGCCTCGCGGACCTCCTCGAGGACCTGCCCGTCGCCCTGCTCACCGCCCAGGAGACCGCATGACGCCCCCGGACCGCACGTCGCCGCAGGACGGTCCGACTCCCCCGGACCGCACGTCGACGGACTCCGCGTCGTCGCCCGATCGTCCGACCGTCGGCCGGCCGCACCTGGTGCCCGCCGTGGACGGCACGCACGATCCCGGGCCCCGCGACCACCGCATCCTGCAGGTCTGGGCGCCCGGGGCCGGGACCGTCGACGTGCGGCTGCGCACGGCGGGCGGCGAGGAGGTCCTGCCCCTGACCGCCGCCGACGCCGGCTGGTGGACCCTGGCCGGGCGCGAGGTCCCTCCCGGTGTGCGCTACGCCTACCGGATCGACGGCGCCGAGCCGTGGCTCCCGGACCCCCGCTCGCTCCTGCAGCCCGAGGGCGTGCACGGCGACAGCGAGGTCGTGGACCCCGCGACGTTCGCGCAGCCCTCCTGGGACGGCATCGAGCTGCGCGGGAAGGTGCTCTACGAGCTGCACGTGGGCACCTTCACCCCGGGGCCCGAGGGCGCGGGCGGCACGTTCGACACCGCGATCGAGCGGCTCGAGGACCTCGTGGCCCTGGGGGTGGACGCCGTGGAGGTCATGCCGGTCGCCCAGTTCCCCGGGGATCGCGGCTGGGGCTACGACGGCGTGGACCTGTACGCGACCCACGCCGCGTACGGCGGCCCCGGGGCGCTGGCACGTTTCGTCCGCGCGGCCCATGCGCGGGGCCTCGGGGTGATCCTCGACGTCGTCTACAACCACCTGGGACCCGACGGGAACTACCTGGGCGCCTTCGGCCCCTATTTCACGGACACCCACGAGACGCCGTGGGGCTCGGCCGTGAACCTCGACGCCCCCGGCAGCTCCGCGGTGCGCGCCTTCATCCTGGGCAACGCGCGCCAGTGGCTCGTGGACCTGGGTCTGGACGGTCTGCGCCTGGACGCCGTGCACGAGCTGCGGGACGACTCCGGCCGCCAGATCCTCGCGGAGCTGTCCGATGCCGTGTCCGCGTGGTCCGCCTCCCTCGGACGGCCCCTGACGCTCATCGCGGAGTCCGACCGCAACGATCCCGCGACCGTGACCCCCACTGCCGACGGCGGGCTGGGCATGCAGATGCAGTGGGCCGACGACATCCACCACGCGGTCCACGCCTGGATCACCGGCGAGCGCGAGGGGTACTACGCCGACTTCGGCAGCACCGAGGTGCTCGCCAAGGCCCTGACACGGATCTTCGTGCACGACGGGACCTACTCCTCGTTCCGCGGACAGGACTGGGGTGCCCCCGTGGACCCGGATTCCCCCGCCTACGACGCCTCGTCCTTCGTCGCCTTCCTGCAGGACCACGACCAGGTGGGCAACCGCGCGGCCGGGGACCGCATCCACGCGTCGCTGACCCCCGACGAGCACGCCGCGGCCGCGGCGCTCGTCCTGTGCGGGGCCACGACCCCGATGATCTTCCAGGGCGAGGAATGGGCCGCCTCCACCCCCTTCGCCTACATGACCGACCACGAGGAGGAGCTGGGCCACCTCGTCACGCAGGGGCGCACCGAGGAGTTCTCCCGGATGGGCTGGGGACAGGAGGTCCCGGACCCGCAGGCGCGCTCGACGTTCACGGACTCGATCCTCGACTGGGACGAGCGCGGACGGGGCGACCACCGCCTCGTGCTCGACTGGTACCGGGCGCTGCTGTCGGCCCGCCGCACGGTCCCCGAGCTCGGCCGCACCGACTTCGCGAGCGTCGACGTCGAGGTGCTGTCCGAGGAGACCGTGATCCTGTGGCGCGGCGACGTCGGCCTGCTGGCACACCGCGGCGACACCGACCTCACCCACCCGGCCGCCGGCCTCACGGTGATCGCGAGCTTCCGCCCCCTGCCCGCCGACACGGACATGGCGATCGTGCTCACCGGCCCCGGCGTGGTCCTCTTCCGCCGGAGCTGAGGCCCCGGCGGCTCAGACCCCCGCGGCTCACACCCCCGCGACCGTGCGCTGGCCGTCCCGGGCCAGCGAGGAGAGCCGCGAGAGCGAGCGGTAGTACTTCTTGCGGTAGCCGCTGGCAAGGAGCTCGTCGGTGTACAGCGCCGTGAGGTCCGAGCCGGAGGCGAGCACCGGCACCTCGCGGTCGTACAGGCGATCCACCAGGACCACGAACCGCAGACCGTCATGGTGGTTGCCCAGGGCATGGACCCCGGTCAGATGCACCGAGGTCACGTCGTCGATCATGGCGCCGTACCGCGAGGGATGCACCTCCTTGAGGTGGGCCAGCAGGTCGTCGAAGGCGTCGAGGGTCGCACCGGGCGTCTGCTGGGCGTGAGCCCGGACGACCTCCTCGGCGAGCTCGGGGACCTCCGCGGTCGCGTCCCGGCGACGGAAGTCCTCGCCGTCGATGCGCAGCACGTCGAAGCGCTCGGACATCGCATGGATCTCGCGCAGGAAGTCCTGCGCGGCGAAACGCCCCTCGCCGAGCGCCTCGGGCAGGGTGTTGGACGTCGCCACGATCGCGACGCCGGCGTCGGAGAGCTCCCGGATCAGCCGGGTCATGAGCAGGGTGTCCCCCACGTCGTCGAGCTCGAACTCGTCGATGCACACGACCGAGGCGTCGGACAGCAGCTCGACGGCCTTGCCGAAGCCGAGCGCCCCCACGAGGTTCGTGTACTCCACGAAGGTGCCGTACACGGGACGCCCGGGGGCGACGTGGAACAGCGAGGTCAGCAGGTGGGTCTTGCCCACGCCGAAGCCGCCGTCGAGGTAGAGGCCCCGTGCGGGCGCGGGTTCGGCACGGCGCAGCCGCGACAGCAGCCCGCCGCCGCGGCGCGGCGCGGCGAGCGCCTCGGCGAAGCGGCCGATGCGCTCCTTGGCCTCGGCCTGGGCCGGGTAGTCCGGATCCGGGACGTAGGTGTCCAGGCGCGCCTGGGCGAAGCGGGGCGGCGGCACGAGGTCGCCGATCAGGCGCTCGAGGGAGGGTACGGGACGGCGGTCGACGAGGGCTCCTGTCACCGGGTCAGTGTACGAGGGGCCGACGACCCCGGATCCGTCGCGGCGGCGGGGCTGCCCACCGGGAGTCATGAGGCAGGATCGTGCCCATGCATCTCCTGGTCCGCGACGGCGCCCCGACCCCCGCGATCCCCGTGCCGTCGGACACCGTCGGCGCCCGTGCCCTCGCCGGGCTCTACGCCTACGGCCCCGGTGTGACGGTGCGCGCGATGATGAACACCACGATCGACGGTGCCGTCGCGGGGCGCGACGGCACCAGCGGATCCCTGCGCAATCCGGACGACTCCTTCGTGTTCGGCGTCCTGCGTGCCCTGGCCGACGTGATCGTCGTGGGCGCGGCGACCGTGCGCGTCGAGGACTACCGCCGGCCGCTGGGCCGCTCCGACCTACGTGCCACCAGCCTGCGCCCGGCCGGCGGCGCCCATCCGGCGCTCGCGATCCTGTCCCGCAGCGGGGAGCTGCCTCCGAGCGTCGGGGCCGACTGGCCCACCCTGCTGGTCACCCCGCGGTCCGGCGTCGCGCGGGCGAGCCGTCGCAGCGGCCTGCCCCCGCAGCAGGTGATCGCCGCCGACGGGCCCGCGGAGATCATCGCCGCTCTTGCCGCGCGGGGGCTGCGGGGGATCCAGGTCGAGGGCGGCCCGTCGACGCTGGGGCGCTTCGCCGCCGCCGATGCCCTGGACGAGCTGTGCCTGTCCACCACGCACCGCACCGTGGGCGGCACCTCCCCGCGGGTGCTCGACGGCCCGCTGCACGAGATCGACTGGGACCTGCGCTCCCTGCTGGTCGGCCCGCACGCGTCGTGCGCGCGCTACAGGCGCCGGCCGGTCGAGCGGGGCTGAGGCGGCGAGGCCACGTCACGGACCGGCAGCGCGAGATGGTCCACGTCGACGTCGAGCCTGAGCGTCGCCACGAGGAACCGTGCCAGACGTCGCTCCCACGCCGCCGGGTCGGTGTTCCACTCGCGCGTGTGCGAGGCGTCGGCCACGAGCTCGTAGTCCACGAGATCGGGCCGCAGGCCCGCGAGGATCCCGCTGGGTCCCGGGGGCACGGTGAGGTCCTGCTGGGCGTGGAACAGCAGGGTCGGGTGCTCGAGGTGGCGGGCGTAGAAGTCCGGGCGCATCTCGGCGAGCGCGATGGGCTCGTGCAGGCGCACCGCCCGGTAGCCCCAGGGCGAGCGCATCATCCACAGCGCGAGCGCCCGCATCGGCCGAGGTGCCCGCAGCATCCGGGCGTGGTAGTCGAGGATGTCGCGCCAGTCGACGGCCGGGCTGTCGAGGACGAGCGCGGCGATCCGATCGCGGTGGGCCGAGCGGACCGAGGTGCGCAGGGCGATCCCCCCGCCCATCGACCAGCCGGCCAGGACCACGCGACGCGCACCGTGCTCGAGCGCGAGGTCGATCGCCGCCTCGGCGTCCTCCCACTCGTCGGCACCCAGGTGGTACATGTGGTCCGCGGAGGCGGGGGCCCCGAGATCGTTGCGGTAGGTGATCGACAGCGTGGTCAGCCCGAGCGCCCGCAGCACGGGGATCGCCCGGAGCGTCTCGCCGCGGGTGGCGCCGTGGCCGTGGATCATGATGACCCAGGTCGCACCCGGATCGCCGTCCCGGTCCGTCCCCCCGGCAGCGGCCTTGGCACCGGCATCGACCGTCGCACCGGGATCGGCCGTCGCACGGGGTTCGGCCCCGCCGGCCGTCGCCGGGACCGCCCCGACGGCGGCACGTCGCCGCCCCGGCGGCCGCACCAGCCACGCGGGCATCGGACCCACCGGCGAGGGCACCGCGACCTCCTCGAAGGGGTAGCCGTGCGCGCTGAGGGGGTCACCCGCCCAGAAGAAGCCGTTGGTCGCCGCGCCGCCGAGGTCGGGAGCACCCGAGGGCCCCGGGGTGTCGCGCGCCAGGATCGGGCGGGCCACGGTGGTCGGGGTCGGCGCGGAGATCACGTCGCCGAGGCGCACGTGCACGGCACCCGCCTGCTGGCGCAGCGAGAGCACTCCCGGCCGCCGGGTCTCCGGCGTCACGTCGAGATGCAGACGATCGGCATGGACCGCACGGATCGTCGCATCGGGCCGCCGCTTCTCCTGCGGGACGAGCGGGACCCGGGCCATGACACGCGCACCCGCCGTGAGCAGGGCCGCGCTGAGCACGAAGGTGACCCCGCCGATCACCAGCCCGGCGGCGCCGACGGAGGACCACGGCGTCGGGGGCCGGCTTCGCCGGGCCGAGCGCACGGACCCGAGGGCCGGGCCGGCGCCGCCACCTCCACGTCTCGTCGGGGCAGAGGAGGAGCGCCGGACCGTCATGCCCCGGAGTCTACGAGGCCGTCGCCGGACGCGTACGATCGGGGCCATGCCGCATTCCGTCATCGTCCTGTCGGAGGTGCTCCTCGAGCCCTCCGACGCCCAGACCGCCCTCGGCTACCTGGGCATCGAGCCCGCCGACCGCGACGACCCCATCCACGTGCGCGCCGTCGTCCCCGCGGACACCGAGCGCTCGCTCATCGCCGAGGTCATCGACGCGCTGGGACTCGCGGACCTGCAGGGAGCATGGGACGCGATCGCCGAGCGGGCCCGCGGCGACCGCACCCCCGATTCCGCCCACGCCGACGCCCAGGGCGTCCTGGCCTCGGTCACCTCTGCCTTCCGGAACGTGGGCTGTGAGGTCGAGGGCACGATCAGCCCGGACGATCCCGTCCCCACGGTGCGTGGGCTCCTGGACGACTGCGAGACGCAGACCGTCGTGGTGTTCTCCGACCCCCAGCTCCTCGAGGAGACCTTCGCCCAGGACTGGGCGCACAAGGTGGAGGACGCCCTGGATGCGACGGTGCTGCACCTGTACCCGGGCAGCCCCGTCCTCGGCACGTCCTGACGCACGCCCCGGTCCCCCGACCGCGCACAGCTGGAGGCACAGCATGAACGACAAGCCCCTCGGCGGCGGCACCTATCCCGTCGCCTTCACGCCCGAGCAGTGGCGTGCCCGCCTGGATCCCGCCGAGTACCACGTGCTCCGCGAGGGAGGCACCGAACGTCCCTTCACCGGGGAGTACGAGGAGGTCCGTCCCGCGGGCACCTACGAGTGCCGCGCGTGCGGCGCCGCGCTGTTCACGGCGACCGAGCAGTTCGACGCGCACTGCGGATGGCCCGCCTTCTGGGCGCCGGCGGACTCCGACGCCGTCGAGCTCATCGAGGACGACTCGCTGGGGATGCGCCGCATCGAGGTGCGCTGCGCGCGGTGCGGATCCCACCTCGGCCACGTCTTCGAGGGCGAGGGCTTCCCCACGCCCACCGACCAGCGGTACTGCATCAACTCGGTCAGCCTCCGCCACACGGACTGACCTCTCCGCGGTCCGCGGCGCCGCGCACCCGGGGCCTCGCGGCCCTGCGGCGCGCCTGGCCCTCCCACGGGTGCTCGGCGGCTACGCTCCCAGCGTGCCCGTGCATCCCCTGACCCCCACCGGAAGCGCCTTCGCCGAGGCCATCGCCGCGATGAGCGCCACTCCCCTGCGCGCCGAGGTCCTGTGGACCGAGATCCCCGCGCCCCAGAAGATGGCACCCCACACGTGGGCCGCGTCCGGCGAGGTCGAGCTCCACGACGAGGAGCTGGCCTCCGGCCGGCTCGTGGTGCTCCACGATCCCGCGGGCAACGACGGCTGGAAGGGCAGCTACCGCATGGTGGTCCTCGTCCAGGCCCAGCTCGAGCCCGAGTTCGCCGTCGAGGCCATGCTGGGCGACGTCGCCTGGTCCTGGGTCACCGAGTCCCTCGAGCTCGCCGGCGCCGAGGCCCACGAGCTCGGCTGCACCGCGACGCGGGTCGTCTCCCAGAGCTACGGCGCCCTCGCCGCGCGGCCCTCGACCGTCGACGTCGAGATGCGCGTGTCGTGGACCCCGGACGAAGACGACCTCGCACCCCATTTCGCCGCCTGGGCCGCGATGCTCGGTGCCGCGGGCGGCCTTCCGCCCGCTCCGAGCGACATCGCCCCGATCTCACCGAGCCATCGGGCTCGCGCACCCCGCACCCGGGAGGACGCATGACCGCCGCCGCCCAGGAACCCCGCACCGGAGGTCCCACGAGCACCGACGAGGCCACCTCCCGCCGCGACCCCGTCCCGGCGTCCGCCGACGCGACCGCCGTCGCCCCGGCCGCGCCCGCGGCGCGTCTCTCCGCGCCCCGGGACGGCCTGACCCCCGTCATCGACCGCATCCAGCCGCTGCTCGCGTGGTGCGAGGCGGCCGCCTCCGCGCCGGACGAACCGGTGGCCGTGGACGTCGAGCGCGCCTCGAGCTACCGCTACTCCTCGCGCGCGTACCTCCTGCAGCTGCGCACCGAGGCGGCCGGCACGGCCCTCGTGGATCCCGTGGCCTTCACCCTGCCCACGACGCTGCGCACGACGCTGGCGAGCCGTGAATGGGTGCTGCATGCCGCGACCCAGGACATCCCGAGCCTCACCGACCTCGACCTCGTCCCCGGGCGCCTGTTCGACACCGAGCTCGCGGCGCGCCTGCTGGGCATGCCCCGAGTGGGCCTGGGCGCCGTCGTCGAGGACACCCTGCACCTCGCGCTCGCCAAGGAGCACTCCGCCGCGGACTGGTCCAAGCGTCCCCTGCCCGAGCCCTGGCTCGTGTACGCGGCCCTGGACGTCGAGGTCCTCGTGGAGGTGCGCGACATCCTCGCCGAGAGGCTGCGCGAGGCGGGGAAGCTCGACTGGGCCCTCGCGGAGTTCGACCATCTGCTCCACCGGGACGTCACGCCCAAGCACGCCGAGCCGTGGCGGGCGCTGCACGGCCTGGGCACCCTGCGCCACCCCCAGCAGCTGGCCGTCGCCCGCGCCCTGTGGGAACGGCGCGACGAGATCGCCCGGCGCGAGGACCTCTCGCCCCACCGGGTCATCAAGGACCGGGAGATCGTCGCGGCCGCGAAGGCGGCGGTCGCGTCCCGGGGAGCGTTCGAGCAGGCCCTGCCCGCGCCCCTGCGGCGCAAGGACGCGTGGTGGCAGGTCACCCGGGCGGCCCTCGAGCTGCCCGCCGCGCACCTGCCCGCACGCTCCGAGGCCACGTACCCGCCGCCGCACAAGCTCTGGTCCAAGAAGCACCCGGAGGCGTGGGACCGCTACCAGGTGGTGCGTGACGCGATCTCCCAGCGGGCCGAGGACCTCGAGATGCCGACGGAGAACCTGCTCACCCCGAGCCTGCTGCGCCAGTGGGTGTGGGAGCACGAGCAGGTGGGCTCCGAGGAGTCCGTCGAGGCCGACCTCGAGCAGCTCGGGGCCCGTCCCTGGCAGGTCGAGCAGAGCGGGCCGGTCATCCACCGGGCCGGGCTCGAGCACGGCTTCCGGGAGGCCTGAGACCCCTCAGCGCGGGGCGCGCGCGGGCCAGGCCGCGCCGACCTCGCGCAGCGGCGGGGCATCCGCGCCCAGCGCCCGACGTGCCATGAGCGCGAGGACCCCGGCGACCAGCGTCCCCGACGTCAGGTCCCCGCGCAGGATCGCCGCGGCGACCTCGCCCGCGGGGACGCGCCGCGTCACGAGGTCGGCCTCCTCGTCGACCCGCTCGAAGCCCTCCTCGTCCTGGGCGCGCAGCCCGGTCGCGAGGTACACGCGGATGATCTCGTCGGAGCCCCCCGGGCTCGGACGCAGGTCCACCAGGGGGTGGAGCACCGCCGCGTCGTGCCCGGCCTCCTCGCGCAGCTCGCGGCGCGCCCCGACGGCGGGGTCCTCCCCTGCCACGTCGAGCAGCCCCGCCGGCAGCTCCCACAGGAATCCGCCCGCGGGATGGCGGTACTGCCGGATCAGCAGGATCCGGTCCTGCTCGTCCAGGGCCAGGACCGCGACGGCGCCGGTGTGACGCACGTAGTCGCGTTGGAACCGGACCCCGGGGGCGTAGTCGACGGCGTCACGGACCACGTCCCAGACATGCCCCTCGAACACCGTCGCGCGCTCGGCGACGGGGCGCGGGTCGTGGACATCGGCCAGGACCTCGTCCCGGATTCCCGTCGGGCTCATACCTCGTCGCCCTCCGGGGCCGCCTCGCGGTGCACCTCGAGCAGACGGGTGGCCTTCTGCGCCTCCAGCGCCGCGCCCACGAGACCCGCGAAGAGGGGGTGGCTGCGGGTGGGGCGGGACTTCAGCTCCGGGTGGGCCTGGGTGCCGATGAAGTAGGGGTGGACCTCGGGATCGATCTCGACGAACTCGACGAGGCTGCGATCCGCCGAGACGCCGGAGATGCGCAGACCCGCCTCCTCGAGGCGGTCGCGGTAGGCGTTGTTGACCTCGTAGCGGTGACGGTGGCGCTCGGAGACGGTGGTGGCCCCGTAGGTGCGGGCCGCGAGGCTGCCGGGCACGAGCTCGTGGCGGTAGGCGCCCAGGCGCATGGTGCCGCCGAGGTCCCCGGAGCCGGTCACGATCTCCTCCTGCTCGGCCATCGTGGCGATGACGGGGTCCGGGGTGCCGGGCTCGAACTCCGTCGAGCTGGCCCCGGGGAGGTCCAGGACGTTGCGGGCCACCTCGATGACCATGCACTGCATGCCCAGGCAGATCCCGAGGGTGGGGATGCCCTTCTCCCGGGTGTGGCGCAGCGCCCCGATCTTCCCGTCGAGCCCGCGGATCCCGAAGCCGCCGGGGACGACGATCCCGTCGACGTCGCGCAGCTGGGTGGCGGCGCCCTCGGGGGTCTCGCAGAGGTCCGAGGCCACCCAGCGGAGGTTCACCCGGGTCCGGTGGTGGAAACCGCCGGAGCGCAGGGCCTCGGACACGGAGAGGTACGCGTCGGGCAGGTCGATGTACTTGCCGACGATCGCGATCGTGACCTCGTACTCGGGCTGGTGGACCCGCTCGAGGAGGTCGTCCCAGTGCGACCAGTCGACGTCGTGCGACAGCAGGTCCAGGCGCCGGATCGCGTACGCGTCCAGGCCCTCGTCGTGCAGCACGTGGGGGATGTCGTAGATCGAGCGGGCGTCGGGGCAGGTGACGACGGCATCGGGATCGACGTCGCACATCGAGGAGACCTTCTGCTTGATCGACGACGGCAGCTCGCGGTCGGCCCGCAGCACGATCGCGTCGGGCTGGATGCCGATCGACCGCAGCGCCGCGACGGAGTGCTGGGTCGGCTTGGTCTTGAGCTCCTGGGAGGGGCCGATGAAGGGGATCAGCGAGACATGGACGAAGAACACGTTGTCGCGGCCGATGTCCTGGCGTACCTGCCGGGCGGCCTCGAGGAAGGGCTGGGACTCGATGTCGCCGACGGTCCCTCCGATCTCGGTGATGATGACGTCGACCTCGTCGGAGGCCTGGGAGCGCATCGAATCCTTGATGGCGTTGGTGATGTGGGGGATCACCTGCACGGTGTCGCCCAGGTACTCGCCGCGGCGCTCCTTGGCGATGACCCCGGAGTACACCTGGCCGGTGGTCACGTTCGCCTCGCGCGAGAGATTCTCGTCGAGGAAGCGCTCGTAGTGGCCGATGTCGAGGTCCGTCTCGGCGCCGTCCTCGGTCACGAAGACCTCGCCGTGCTGGAAGGGGTTCATCGTCCCCGGGTCGACGTTGAGGTAGGGGTCGAGCTTCTGCATGGTCACGCGCAACCCGCGGGCACGCAACAGCATGCCGAGCGAGGAGGCGGTGAGGCCCTTGCCGAGCGAGGACACCACACCCCCCGTCACGAAGATGTGCTTGGAGGTGCCCGGATTGCGGAAGGGCCTGGTCGTGTTCACGGTGCGATCTGCCACGGACCCCGAATCTATCAGCGCCCGCGCTCCGGAGCCAGGACGGCACGCAGCTGTGTGGTCATGTCCTCGATCGTCGGCAGGTCGGCGGCGCGCTGACGTGACGCCGCCTCCCGCTGTGCCCTCGCGGCGGGATCGCTCAGGGAGAGCACCGCGGCGGCGATCGCGGCGGCGTCCCCGACCGGCACCAGGACCGCGGCCCCGCCGGTGACCTCGCGGGTCCCGCCCGCGTCCGTGGCCACGACGGCGCGGCCCGCGTGGAGCGCTTCCTGCAGGGACACGGGCTGGCCCTCCCAGACGGCCGCGGACACGACGAGGTCGGATGCGGCGAGGAGCCGGGGCACGTCGTCCCGGCGGCCCAGCAGCTCGACGTCGAGATGCTCGGCGTCGATCCGTGCCGCGAGCTCGTCGTGCAGGGGTCCGTCGCCCACGACACGGAAGCGGACGGTGCCCGGCGCGCGGGTGCGGAGGACCGCGGCGGCGTCCAGCAGCGTCCCGAGTCCCTTCTGCGGCGCCAGACGGGCGATCACGAGGGCCGCGAGAGGTCCGAGCGGCCCGTGGGTCCCGGGGGTCCCGGACGTCGCCGTGACGCCCGTGGGCGGTGCCGGGGGCTCCCCCGGCTCCCGGAGGCGCGCGGGGACGATCGCGGTGCGCACGTCGCGGGCCCCTGCCGCGCTGGCGTCCCGCGCGAGATCGCCCGAGACCGCGAGGACGGTGTCGGCTCGGCGGCAGAGGATCCGCAGGAGGGCGTGCCCGAGTGCCCGCTGCGCCCGACCTCCGACGGTCCGGTTGTGCAGGGTGACGACGAGCCGCGGTCCCCGGGAGCGGGCGCGCCGTGCCCGGGACCCGAGGGCGAGGGAGCTCAGGGCACCCGCGCGCAGGCCGTGCGCGTGGACGGCCGTGACGTCGCCGCGGGCCACGCGCCGCCGGAGAGCCCGCACGGTCGCGAGGTCAGCGGCCAGGTGGGGGCGGGGGCGGATCCGGACATCCGCGCGCTCGGCTGCGATGCCCGCGGCGGCCAGGGCGGCCTCCTCGTCGGCCACGTGGGCGGCCAGGCCCCCCGAGGCCGTCGGCTCGACGAGGAGCACCCGGATCATCGGCCGGCGTCCTCGGGTGCCGCCGGGCGGCGGGCCCGCACCCGGTCACGGAGCGTCCGCAGCGTCGACCGGTCGGTCAGCGCGAGGACGCCGCCCGCCACGACCACCGCGATGACACCGGCCAGGAGTCCCACCAGGACGGTCAGCACCAGGTGCAGGTCGGGGCTGGTCAGCGCGCGACCCGCGGCGTACCCGGCGCCGGCCCCGAGCACCGAGGCGACGACGGCGGCCGCGGCCCCGCGGTAGATGCGTGCGGCGCGCCCGGAGGATCCGAGGGCGTCGAGGACCCTGCCGATCCCGACGAGCGCCGCCACGGTCATCCCCACCGCGAAGCACAGCCCGAAAGCCGTGGAGGCCTCCGCGGTGCGACGTGTCGGGGAGGGCAGCACGACGACGAGTATCAGCACGATCGCGACGAGCCAGCCGATGGAGCCGACGAGCAGGGCGTCGCGCGCCCGGTGCGCGGCGGCCAGGATCCGCGTGGACTGCGTCGCGATCGCGAAGGGCGCCAGACCCAGCGCCAGCGCCGCGACGGTCGAGCCGACGCCGGTGACGCCGGCCCGGTCGACCAGGTGGAAGAAGTGCTCGATGGCGGGGGCGGCGGCGAACAGGACGGCGGCGCCCACCGCGGCGACGGCGGTGACGGTGCGCAGGGACGCCGTCGACGCCCGCGCGAAGGCCTCGCCGTCTCCGACCAGCCGCAGCTCGGACAGGTGCGGGAACACGCTCGTGATGAGCGGGACGACGAGGATCGCGTAGGGCAGCAGGTACACGGCCTGCGCGTACTGGAACACCGGCAGGGTGCCGGTGCCCCCGGCGCGCATGGCCAGCAGCAGCACCAGGGCCAGGGCCAGCTGCTGGGCACCGACGGCCCCCAGTCCCGCTCCGGCGAGGGAGGTCGCGCGACGCGCGAGGCCGTCGGGGAACCGCAGGGTCGGACGCAGGCGCAGACCCGCCCGGTGCGCGGGGCCCACGAGGCACAGCGCCATGACGAGGACCCCGGCGGTGGTGCCCCACGACAGCACGGCCTCGGCGGCGACGGGGATGGTGCTGGCGGTCGCGACGGCCGGGGCGAGCGCCCCGTAGACCAGGTACGAGGCCATCACGACGAGCGAGGAGACCAGCGGCGCGGCCGCGGGCCAGAAGAAGCGGCGGCGGGCCTGGCAGAAGGCTCCCAGGAGCACGGCGATCGCGTACAGCGGGACCTGCACCGCGAACACCCGCAGCATGCGGGCCCCCAGCTCGACGGAGCTGCCGTTGGCGTCCTGGCCGGAGAGGACCAGCTCGGCCAGGGGGTGCGCCGCCAGCGCCACGGCCGCGGCCAACGGGATGGTCAGCAGCAGGGACCATCCCAGCAGCGCCGACATGACCTGCGAGGCCCGTCGTCGCCCGGTCCCGTCGGTGTCGTGCTCGATGATGCCCGCGACCAGCGGGATCACGACGCCGGCGAGCGCCCCGCCCGCGACGACCTCGAAGAGCACGTTGGGCAGCAGGTTGGCGCTGGCGTACGGGGTGCCGACGTCCCCGCCGCCCACGGTGGCGCCGAACACGAGGTAGCGCCCGAACCCGGCGATGCGGGCGACGACGGTGACCACGAGGATCAGGCCCGCGGCGCGCGCGATCATGGCGGCGGCCCCGGGGGGCGTGGCCTGCGCCTGGGGCGAGGCGCCGCTCGCGGCGCGGGGTCCGGGTCCGGTCTCGCTCGCGGGCACGATCATGCGGTCCCCGCCCGTCGGCCGAGCCGGTCCGCCGCACGCAGCCAGCCGGTGCGTTCGATGACGGCGCTGAAGCTCACGCGCTCGCTGGCCAGGGTCAGGCCCACGACCGCCACGAGCACCCCGATCCGCACGGGAGCGGGCGCCCGGCGGGCGACCGCCGTGCCCACGGCAGCCCCCAGGACGTTGGCCCCGGCGTCGCCGAGCATGCCGCGCTCGGCCAGGTCGATCGGCAGGCACACGAGGAGCGGGCCCAGCACCGCGAGCCCGAGGTCGCGGCCCGCGGCGGAGCGCTCGACCCCTGCCGCGGCGGGCACCACGGACAGCGCGAGCGCGGGCAGGGCGAGGGCCTTCAGCGCCCGGCCGGGCCGCAGGTCGAGGAGGTTGGCGAGGTTCGCCGTGCCCGCGGCGAGCACGGCATCGGTGAGGACGCGTCGCGGAGCGGGAGCCAGGGCCGCCCCGACCAGAGCCAGGGCGGGGATCCCGAGCGCCTTGAGCGCCCCGGTGCTCACGGTGCCGTGGGCGAGGCCGCCGAGGTGTCCGCGCAGCCCCTTGGCGACGGGGATGCCCCGGGCGCGCCGTCGCTCCTCGACGAGGTCGTCGACGAGTCCGAGGGCGGCGACGGCCCCGAGGACCATCGCGTCGGTCCGCCTCCCGCGGGCTGCGGCGAGGGCGACGACCCCTGCCGCCGCTCCGACCCCTTCGAGGAGGGTCACGGGGCGGCCGGCGAAGTTGGTGCGGCCCAGCTCGTCGCGCAGATGACCCAGGAGACGGACGGCGGTGCCGCGGGCGGCGGCGTTCATCCGGCGCCTCCGCCGTCCGAGGTGGTCGCGGCCGCGCCGGCGCTCGATCCGAGAGCGGGGACGCGCGACTGCGCGCCGGCGCCGGTGCCGTAGCTCCCGGCGCCCCCGCGGAACTGCTCGGCGAGGGCGAGGACGGCGATCGGCGGGCCGTCGGGCCGCTGGAGGCCGTCGGCGGAGGAGATCGTCGCGAAACGGGCGTCGCCGCGCGCCACGCGGATCGCTCCGGTGGTGTCGTCGGACCCGGGTGTGGCCCCGGCGACGACGGTGGGGACCTCACCCTCGGTCAGGCCCAGCAGCAGGGCGGCCTGGGCGGCGTTGAGCGCCTGGGCCCGTGCCCCCGCGGCGGCCGTGTCGTCGGAGGTGACCGTGAGCTCGCTCGGGGCGGCCCCGGCGTACAGGACGCCGTCGACCGGAGCCGTGAGCTTGCCGTCGATCGTGACCGCGCCGGCCGAGGTCAGCACGTCGACCGCGGCCTCACGCTGGGAGGTGGAGAGCTGGTCGCCGTCCCGCGTGAGCACCTCCTGGATCGCCGAGGCGATCCGCTGGGTGTCGTCCTCCCCGGTGAGCCGCAGCCCGGGAGCGCGGTCCCGCAGGGCGGTGACGGTGTCGGAGCGGGCGTCAGCGGTCGCGGGGTCCCAGATCATCGTCCCCAGCATCACCCGTGCGCCCACCTGCCCGCCCGCGTCGCCGACGAGCGTGACGATCTGCTCGACGCTCTCCCGGGTCGAGGCGTCGTCGGTGACGACCGCGACGTCGCGGCCCTCGAGGGTCCCGCGCACGAGCGTGGGCGCGGTGCCGCTGATGTAGGTGCCCAGCTGGTCGTTCTGGGTCGCGAGGGCGTCGCTGCGGTCGCGCAGCTGGTCCCGCTCGACCCGCAGCTGCTCGACCTGGCTCGCGAGCTGCGTGCCCAGGCTCTCGCGGAGGGGGCCCGCCCCGAGGGCGATCCCGACCGCGAGGGCGAGGAAGACGGAGATGAGGGACACCAGGTGGTACCGGAAATCGATCACGGGAGGTCAGCCTCCGAGGTGGCGGGTGGGACGTCGGCGAACAGCGACGTGAACCAGGACAGCAGGTCGTCCATGCGGGCGCCGAGGATCTGGAACAGGGCCTGGCCGCCGGGTGTGGCCCACAGCGCGACGACGAGGGCGAGCATGCCGGCCACGGCGAGCAGGACGAGCTGGGCCGTCGAGATCCGCTGACGATACAGGCGGGAGACGCCCTTGGCGTCGACCAGCTTGGAGCCCACGCGCAGGCGTGTGAGGAACGTCGAGCTCATGCCGGCGCGGCCCTTGTCGAGGAACTCCTCCAGGGTGCCGTGGGTGCCGACGGCCACGATCACGCTCGCGCCCTTCTCGTCGGCCAGCAGCATCGCGATGTCCTCGCTCGTCCCGGAGGCCGGGAACACCACGGCCTTCTCGGCGATCCCGAGCTCGCCGAGCCGTTCGAGGCCGGGGGCGCGCCCGTCGCGGTAGGCGTGGACCACCAGCTCCGCGCGGCCCTTGAGCGCACGGTCGGACACGGAGTCCATGTCGCCGATGATCATGTCCAGGCGGTATCCGGCCTCGAGGACGGCATCGGCCCCGCCGTCCACGCCGATGATGACGGGCCGGTTCTCCCGGATGAAGGGCCCCAGCGTCGCGAGGTCCTCCTTGTAGTGGTACCCGCGGACGACGATCAGCACGGCACGGCCCTGCAGCTCGGTCTCGATCTCGGGGGTCCCGACGCCGTCGAGCAGGAGGTCGCGCTCGCGGAGCATGTACTCCATGGTGTTCGAGGCGAACAGCTCGAGCTGCTCGGACAGCCCCTCGCGGGCCGCCTCGAGGGAGGCGGCGATCGCCGCGTCGTCCATGACCTGCCCGTGGGCGACCTCGGTGCCGTCGACGAGCACCTGGCCCTCCTCGGTGAGGGTGAGCGCGGAGCCCTCGGGGATCGCCGCCATCGTGTCCGGGCCCAGATGGTCCAGCAGCAGGATCCCGGCGTCGACGAGGATCTTCGGGCCGGCGTTGGGGTAGCGCCCCGAGGTGGAGCGGGCGGCGTTCAGCACGGCGGCCGGGTGCTTCTCGAGGAGGGCCTCGGCGGCGACGCGGTCGATGTCCTCGTGGTCGATCACGGCGATGTCCCCGGCGACGAGACGCTTGGTCAGGTCCTTGGTCCGGCGTCCCACCCGGGCGATGCCGTGCACGTCGCCCCTCATGCATCGGCTCCGGGGGTCGCGTCGGCCAGGAGCTCGGCGGCGTGGCTGCGCGCGACCTCCGAGGCGTCGTCCCCGGCGAGCATCCGGGCCAGCTCGGTGACGCGTCCGTCGCGGTCGAGCGTCTCGACCGTCGAGCTGGTGGTCCCCTCCCCCGCATGCTTGACGATCCGCAGGTGGGTCGAGGCGTGGGCCGCGACCTGCGGGAGGTGCGTGACGACGATGACCTGGGCGTGCTGGGCCAGGCGTGCGAGGCGCTGGCCGACGGCCAGGGCCGCCCGGCCCCCGATGCCCGCGTCGATCTCGTCGAAGACGAAGACGGGGGCGGCCAGCTCGTCGTCGCGGGAGGAGGCCAGCGCCACCTCGAGGGCGAGCATCACCCGGGACAGCTCGCCGCCGGACGCGGCGGTCGCGACGGGGAGGTGCCGGGCGCCCGGATGGGGGGCGAGGAGGATCGCGACGGCGTCGCGCCCATGGGCGTGGGCGGCCGCCGGGGTGACCTCGACGCGCAGGGAGGCCGCGGGCATCTCGAGCTCCCGCAGCTCGGCCTCGACGGCCTCGGCGAGCCGACGGGCGGCGTCCTCGCGCACGGCGGTGAGGGCGAGGGCGATCTCGTCGAGCTCGGTGTCGATCGCGTCCGCCTGCTCCCGGAGGCCCGCGAGCTCCTGCTCGGCGCCCTCGAAGCGATCGAGGTCCGCGGCGGCGGTCCGGGAGGCTTCCAGCACGGAGCCGATGTCCGTGCCCCCGCCCAGCACCGGCGCGAGGTCGCGCACGGCGAGCGTGAGGTCGTGGAGCCGTTCGTTGGCCTCGTCGAGGCGCCCCGGGGAGGCGTCGATCCCGTCGGCGTAGCGTCCGAGCTCCGCGGCGACGTCGGACAGCTCGAGGCGGGCGGACTCGATCCGCTCGCCGAGGGGACGGAGGCTCTCGTCGGTCGCGGCGGCGGTGCGGACGGCCTGGGCGGCGAGATCCAGCAGCGACGCGGCGGACGGGGCGTCGTCGCCGACGAGGGCGATCGAGGCCTGCTCGGTGTCGCGCCGCAGCTCGACCGCGTGGGCGAGCCGGTCCAGCTCGGCGCGCAGCGCGTCGTCCTCCCCCGCCTGGGCGTCGAGCCGCTCGAGGCGTTCGAGCGCGCTCGTGAGGGCCTCCCCGCGCTGGTCGCGCTCGCGCAGGAGCGCTGCGAGCCGGCCGCGCTCGCTCTCCAGCTCGGCGCGGCGGGCCCAGGTGGCGCGATGGCGGGTCACGAGGTCCTGGGCGGTCGCGCCCGCGAACTCGTCGAGCGCCTCGCGCTGGGCGTCGGCGTCCCGGAGGCGCTGCTGATCGGACTGTCCGTGGACGGTGACGGCCGAGCCCACGAGCCGCGACAGGGTGCCGATGGGGACGGGGACGCCGCCGATCTGGGCCCGGGAGCGTCCGTCGCGGGTGGTGCGGCGCACGACGAGCACCTCCCCGTCGTCCTCCTCGGCGCCGAGCTCGTCGAGGGCCTGCGCCAGCGCCCGGTGGCCGGCCAGGCGCAGCGTCCCGTCGACGGTGCTCGCGGCGCCCGCGCGGCGCGAGTCGAGACGGCCCCCGAGCAGGAGGGAGAGCCCGGTGACGATCATCGTCTTGCCGGCGCCGGTCTCTCCGGTCAGCGCCGTGAAGCCGGGGCCGAAGTCCAGGAGCGCGTCGTCGATGACGCCGATGTGGCGGATCCGCAGGGTGGACAGCATCAGGTGCCCTCGGAGTCACGCCCCCGCCAGCCGACGACGGGCAGGCGGAACTTCTCGACGAGCCGGTCCGCGAAGGGCGTGGGGGCCAGGCGTGCGAGCGTGATGGAGGACGGTGACAGGCGCGCCTCAAGCCGCATGCCGGGCTCGATGGGCACGGTGCGGCGGCCGTCGAGGGTCAGCACGGCGTCGTCGGAGTTGTCGGGCACGACCTCGACGGCGGCGCGCGAGGAGCGGCCCAGGACCAGCGGGCGCGCGAACAGGGCGTGGGCCGCGAGCGGGACGACCAGGAAGGCGTCGACCTCGGGCCAGACGACGGGGCCGCCGGCGCTGAAGGCGTAGGCGGTCGAGCCCGTGGAGGTCGACAGCAGCACGCCGTCGCACCCGAAGGAGGAGACGGGGCGGTCGTCGATCTCGATCACGACGTTGATCATCTTCTGGCGGTCGGCCTTCTCCAGCGAGGCCTCGTTCAGCGCCCAGTGGCGGCCGAGCTCGTTCTGCTCGGCATCGAAGACGAGCACGTCCAGCGTGGAGCGCTCCTCGATCTCGTAGGCGCCCTCGATGAGGCGGACGACCGTCTCGGAGAGCTCCGCGACCTCGCTCTCGGCGAGGAATCCGACGTGGCCGAGGTTCACACCGTGCACGGGGATCTTCGCGTCGCGCACCACCTCGAGGGCGCGCAGGATCGTGCCGTCCCCGCCCAGGACGATCCCGAGCTCGACCCGGTCGGCCGCGGTGACGCGGTCGTCGATGTCGACACGGTCGCCGTCGAGGACCTCGAGGAGCTCGGGCGGGACGATCGCGGGGTCCGCCGAGCGGATCTCCGCGACCTGCTCGTCGGTGACGACGCCGCGGACGCCGCGACGATCCATCTCGGTGAGCACGGTGAGCATCGCGTGGAGCGCCTCGGCGCGACCGGTGTGCACGTAGAGCAGGAAACGTCTCATGGGGTGTGACCCTCCCGGTCCCGGCGTGCTGGTTCGGTGCGGCCGTCCGGGCCGTCGACTGCCTGGTCGATCATGTCATAGCCCCGTGGTCCCGGAGCACCGGGGCGCGTGCTGCGACCCAGGTGCAGGAAGTACTCGACGTTGCCGTCCTGGCCGGGCAGGGCGCTGCGCCCGACGCCGTGCAGCGTGAGGGACGCCGCGCCGGCGGCGTCCGCGACGGCACGCACGGCGCGCCGGCGGTCCTCGGGGTCGCGCACGACTCCGGTGCGCGGCAGGCGCGCACGGCCCACCTCGAACTGCGGCTTGACCATGAGGACGAGGTCCCCGCCCGGCTCGACCAGCCCGGCGAGGTCCCGGATCACGGTGGTCAGGGAGATGAAGGAGAGGTCGGCGACGAGCGTGCGCACGGTCCCGCCGACGGTCGCGGACGACAGGCCCCGGATGCTGGTGCCGTCGAGCACGTGCACGCGGGGATCCTCCCGCAGGTGCGGGGACAGCTGTCCGTGGCCGATGTCGACGGCGACGACCTCGGCAGCGCCGCGGCGCAGGAGGACGTCGGTGAACCCCCCGGTCGAGGCACCCGCGTCGAGGCACCGATGGCCCCGGACGTCGATCCCGAGCACGTCCAGGGCGCCGGCGAGCTTGTGCGCGGCGCGGGAGGCGTACTCGATCCCGTCGGGGACGTCCACGACACCCAGGGCGGCGTCGGGATGCACGGGCGCGGAGGGCTTGGAGGCCGCGCGTCCGTCGATGCGTGCGCGTCCCTCCTCGATGATGCGGCGCGCATGGGTGCGCGAGCGCGCCAGTCCGGCGTCGACGAGCGCGAGGTCCAGGCGCCGCGAGGTCACCGGGGCGTCGGGTCCACGACCGTGCGCGTCTCGTCGAGCACGCGGCCGGTCCAGGCATCGTCGGGGTGGTGACGGACCACCAGCGCGAGCGCCGCCCGCAGGGAGCGGGGGTCCTCGGCGGGGCCGTGGAGGATCACATCGCCCTCGTCCCAGCTCGCCGAGACGCTCCCGCAGCGGGCCGCGCGCTCGTCGAAGGCGGCCGGCTGGATCGGCTCGGCGAGGCTCGAGAGGTCGGGCAGGATCCAGGTGGGCCGTCGCACCGGATCGGCGTGGAGCGCGTCGAGGGCCGTGGAGACGCCGGTGAGCACGAGCAGGGAGTCGATGCCCGCCCGGACGGCGCACTCGACGTCGGTGTCGAGCCGATCCCCCACGGCGAGGGGGCTGCGTGCCCCCACCCGCTCCGCGGCGAGGCGGAACATGCCCGGCTCGGGCTTGCCCGCGACGTCCGGCACCGCGCCGGTGGCGTGACGCAGGGCCGCCACGAGGGAGCCGTTGCCCGGGGCCATGCCCCGCTCGGTGGGGAGGGTCGCATCGACGTTGGTGGCCATCCATGCCGCGCCGTGCGCGATCGCGAAGGCGCCCTCGGCGAGCATCTCCCAGCCCACCTGCGGCGCCCAGCCCTGGACGACGGCCTGGACGCCCGGGGCATCGCGGTCCACGGGCACGAGCCCCGCGAAGCGGATCTCCTCGGCGAGGCTGGGCCCGCCGATGACGAGCACCTCCGCCCCGGCGGGGAGCCGCTGCGCGAGCAGTCCCGCGGCGATCTGCGGCGAGGTCACGACCTCGTCCGCGGCCGCCTCGACGCCCACCCGTGCGAGGTGGGAGACCACCTGGGCGGGGGTGCGCGAGGCGTTGTTCGTGGCGAAGACGATGGCGCGGCCGGCCTCCCGCGCGGACCGCACTCCGTCGGCCGCGGCCGGGATGGGGGTGCTCCCGTGCATGAGGGTGCCGTCGAGATCGAAGAGCAGCGCGTCGTGCAGCGCCAGGAGTGAGGGCGGGAGTCGACGCTGCATCACGCGCGGTCCTCGTTCTCGGGGGCATCCGTCCGCTCGTCGGCGGACTCCCCGGCGGTCGGGTCCTCGACGCTTGGGGCTGCGTCGGTCGGGCCCTGATCCGCCGGGTCCGCGGCGCGCGACGTACCGTCGGCCGAGCCCTCGCCGCGGGACTCCGCGTCCGCGGGACCTTCGGGATCGAGGATCTCGTCGTGCTCGTCATGACCGCGCGACCCGGTGCCTGCCGTCGTCTCTGCACCGAGCTCGTCGTCCTGATCCTCGCCCAGGGGCTCGGCGTCCGCCGTCGCTACCGGATCGGGGTCGACGTCCCGGTCGTCGTCGAGAGCATCCGGGGCGCCGGGGTCCTCGTCGTGCGCGTCCGAGGCGCCGAGGTCCTCGTCGTGCGCGTCCAGGTCGTCGGGGTCCTCGTCCTCGGTCAGGTCGACGTAGGCGTCCACGACGCTGACCTGCTCGTCGTCCTGCCAGGTGGGATCCTCGACCGCCGGAGCGGGACGTCCGAGCCGGTCCGCGGCGTCCGTGATCCGCTCGGTGTCCGTGTCCGCCGCGAGGGTGAGCCAGCGGCGCGCGTCCTCGTCACGGCCGGCGCGCTCGAGGAGGTCGGCGTAGGCGACCCAGAGGCGGACGTGCCAGGTGCCGTCGACCTTCTGCCGCAGGGCGGGGATCTCGAGGGTCGCCAGTGCCGTGGCCACGTCGCCGATGTCGGCGTAGGCGCCGGCGACGACGATCATCATCTCGATGGTGCCGTTCAGGTCGAGCTTCTCGGCCTCCGGCGAGGCGGCGATCTCGAAGGCCCGCTCGGGTCGTCCGAGCCCGCGTTCGCAGTCGGCGATCATCGGCAGCAGATCGGAGCGCCCGGTGATCCGGACGGCCGTGCGGAGCTCACGCACGGCAGTGGCGAACTCGCCCGCGCGGTACGCCACGATCCCGTAGGTCTCCCGCACCGAGCCGATGCGGCCGCCGCGTCGCGCGGCGAACTTGGCATGAAGGAAGGCCTCGAAGGGCTCGACGTCCACGAGCGCCCAGGCCGCGACCATGTGCGCCGCGACCCTGTCCGCGGTCTCACGGGACAGGCTCCGCAGCTCATCGCGCACGTCCCGGTCGAGCTCGCGCCCGGTGATGCCCTCGGGGATGAGGGGCTCGTCCATGCGCTCGGCACGACGTTCCTGGCCCGGGCGGCGCGAGCGGTCCTCGAAGGCGTCGCCGGGGCGGCGGTTCTCCTCGAACTGACGGGCACGATCGGGGCTCCGGTGCGAGGACGAGTCGGTCCGACGGCCCGATGGTGCGCCGCGTCCATCGGAGCGCCCTCGGGAATCCGATCGATCGCGGTCCCCCGCTCGACCACCGTGCCGGTCATCTCGTCGCGGAGCGTGGCGGTCGCGGTCCTCGGAACCGCGCCCCCTGCCCCAACGGTCCTCATCGCGGCGTGTGGAGTAGCGCTCATCGCGGGAGCCGTTGCTGCGGCCGGAGGAGCGGTCATCGCCAGAGCCGCCGCTGCGGCCGAACGAGCGGGAATCGCGGGAGCCGGCGGTGCGGCCGGACGAGCGGTCGTCATCACGACGCCCCTGGAAGCGGTCGCCGCCGGGACGATGCGTCGACCGCGATGCATCGTCGCGGTCGGAGGACCGCCGACCGTCACCGCGTCCGTACGAACGATCAGATTCCGCGCGACCGCGTGACCGATCATCACCACGCCGCCCGTACGAGCGCTCAGCGCCCGCACGGCCTCCGGACCGATCGTCCTGGCGGCGTCCGTACGAACGGTCCCCGTCCCCACGACGACCGTCAGTGCGCTGTGCCCCGCGATCCGACCCGCGGGAATCCTCGCGCCGTCCCCACGAGCGATCGTCTCCCCTGGTGGAGGTGCGACGGTCCGCGCTCCGGGATTCGGAGTTCCGCTGCTGGCCCCGGTATCCGCTGTCTCGCCGGGTCGAGGATGCGCCACCCGACCCGTCACGGGATCCGACCCGACGGTCTGCCGTACGTGCCTCTCCCTCACGACGCTCGGACGAGCCCCTCGTGGACCGACGGTCGTCGTCACGACGATCCTGCGACCAGCCACCCGACCTGTGTTCGCCGGCCTCCCGGCGCGAGCCTCCGTACCCCCCACGGGATCGGTCGTCCCGGCTGCCCTCGCGGCGCTCGAAGCTCGCCTCGCCCTCGCGCCGTCGGAAGGACCCCGAGCTGCGGTCCGCACCATCACGGCCCGAGCGGCCGCCAGATCGCGCACTGCCATCGGAGGACACGCCCGACCGGGGAGTCGTCCGGCGAGCTGCCGAGGAGCCGCCCGAAACTCGTCCACGGCCCGAGGAATCGCGGGACTCCCACCGATCGGGGCGATCGTCGCTCCGTCCTCGGTGTTCACGATCCTGCGTCGCCATCGTCCAGCCCCACTTCCGTCGTCCTCGAGCGCGGTGCTCGAGCCCATGCATCGACCCACGGTAATCCACCCCGGGCACACCCCGGCGTCCACCGCGAGTCGCCGTGACTGCCATCACCGAGGCCGGCAGGCAGAGCGCCCGGACCGTCCCTGATCCTGGCCGACACCCCAGGGCGACCAGTCCCGTGATGAGAGGCATGGCGAACAGTCCCGGCGCACGGCGGCGCAAGGCGGTCACCGGACGCCATCACGAATGATGGCCAGAGCCCTCGACGGAACCAGACGGGCCGCGAAGCACAGGCTTGCGCCGGCCCCCACCGTCCGCTCGGAGACGACCGTGATCGGCACACGAGAGCCCCCGCCACGACATCGAGGGCTGGAGGCGCACCAAGCAACGCGATGGGGCCGCCGGCCCCTGCACGCGCAGCTCTCGGCAGCGGACCTCGACCACTCCCCATCCCGTCAGTGCGACAGGTCGGCAGATCGACAGGGGGACACTCCCAC